>NZ_JBSSBO010000003.1:0-114100 GCF_054058915.1 Thermostichus sp. MS-CIW-41 | reverse complement strand
TACAACTCTTTGCCGCAAATCCAAAGAATGAGTCGGCATTCCTTTCTCTCCTTCCTCTTGAATACCTGTACCCTATTTTAAATTAAAAGGCTGTAAGTCTGTGGAGGTTGTGGTCGGCTGGTGATTGCACAGCCTGAAGCCCATTGCGTAGCATAAATGAATAATGAATAAAGTCTGGGGATCCCAGCAGTTTGGAGAGGTGTCCGAGCGGTTTAAGGAAGCAGTCTTGAAAACTGCCGTGGTTGACGCCACCGTGGGTTCGAATCCCACCCTCTCCGTTTATCTTGAGGTAAAGCCCAACGGGTCGAAGCTACAGAGATTCACTGGCCCAGAGGGGGAGCTATCCACATGACCATCCTTGATTTATCGACCTTGACCACTCAACAGCTCAAAGACATAGCTTGGCAGTTGCGGGGCACTCCCGCAGTGGAGCCCATCTATCGGGAACTGGGATCCCGACCCAAGAGCATAGTGATTGCACCTGAAGATCCCCAGTGGACAGAAAAGGTTAACCAAATCCTCACAGAGGGATCCCCATCCTGACTGTCGCATCCCAAACAAGGCGGGACATGAATTGAGTTTTGGCTGTAAACCCACGAAGCCTCATGTAGCAGCCGATTCCCAGCCCTGCTCAACAGTCGTTAACCTCCGTCCGTATCAGCTCTACTGGATGCTAAACACTTTCATCACTTCATCGCCAAGGTGGTTGATGACTTTGACGGCGATCCTGCCTGATGACGGCTTGGGAAACGGACGGGAGATGGTACTTCTCAAGCTTGCCCAAGTGGCTTCATCGATTTCCGCTTTCAGGGATGTTTTGAGGGCCTTGTAGGGATCGTTGCTGGCACCCACAAAGTAGGCATGGCGAACGAAAAAGCTCTCGTTGTTGTAGTTGGTGTCGATGAACCAGCAGGCAATTTCATCAGGCTCACTGGAGTGCACTTGGCCCGTCTGGGGGTGAAAAATATCTACACCACGGATTTCCACTTGGTATAGACCATGTTCCAACCGATGAATGCAAATGTCTGGTTCCCCAAAGATGACAAATAGGTTGGCTTTGTCGGTGTTTTTCAACGCTGAGGCCATGTGCAGGTCAGCGTTCATCCGGGCTTTAAGAACGGGAATGCGTCCTAGTTTGGTGAACTCGGAAGCATGAGCGTCATAGTTGAACGCACAGGCGATCACTACATCAAATCCGGCTTCTCCGGCTTCCCTGGCGGCAAGTACCAAGTCGTTGCGGGAAACGGTGCCAAATTCGGGACCAATGAAAATGCCTGCCCGTCTTTCGGTTTCGCCTTCGAGGTAGCGTCCTTCGGCACAGATGACATTCCCCGGCCAAGGGATAAGGGATGTAAAGGTGATTTTGTCCTCTTTGTGGGCTTGTTGGACACCAGCGACACGCAGGGTTTCCAGGATGATTTGGGTAAAGTCGGCGGCTTGGGGTTCTGTGGGGGTAGGGTCAATCAGTTCGTCGTTTTCATCCACGGCGAGGACCCGGTGGGGCGATAGGCTTTCCACGGTGAATGGTCCAGCCACCCGCACGATCGTTTTATCTTCATAGGGTTTGTCATACAGATATTCAAATTCAGCCTTAGCAGCGATCGAGGCATCAATTTCCTTTTGTCTAGCAATCCGTGCCTGCCAGAAAGTTTCGAGATGTTGTTTAGCAGTTGGCGACCAGTCATCGGGAGCTTGGCGGGGCACTTCCCATTCCACCAGTTCATAGGCTTTGACCACTTCCCCGCTGGGCATGGTGAAAGTAGCATCGTCGGGAGCGTTGAATTTGACCTGATGACCTTCTCTGCCACCAGTGGTGACGGTGTAGGGGACGGAATGCCCTCGGAGTGCGGCGTTGAGGTCAGCTAGGGCTTGGAGTACTTGGGGTTGCCACTTTTCATAAATGACATCAATTTCGGTGTTGTTGGCAATGGATTTGAGGGTGATGTGGGGCACCCGTTCATAGACAAAGCCCAAGCGAATGTTGCCGTAAGTAGGTGTGTCAGGGGGAGTTGTGCCAGTAATTTCTGCTTCTTTTTGTCGTCCTGCGGGAGAGTCTGCCAAGAGGTAGTAGGGATAGCGTGCGCCCATGATTCTGGCTCTGGCTAATGCTAAGGCAACCCGTGAAGTATCAATGGTGATCCAGCGTCTGCCCCATTGTTCAGCGACATAGGCGGTAGTACCACTGCCACAAGTTGGGTCTAAGACGAGATCGCCGGGATCGGTTGCCATTAGGATACAGCGTTGAATTACTTTGATATTTGTTTGAACGACATAAACTTTGTCTGTCGCTCCTCCTAAATCTGTCCAAATATCTGTAAGTTCTTTAACTGGATAATCTTCATGAAAAAGTACATATCTTATATTGTTTGCTGTATGAATCACTCTGTTAGCCCTGATTATTCTTTTCATTCCATCTGGGTTTGTTTTCCAAGACCTCCCTGCACCAGGATTAATAGTTTTCCCTGCTATGTCAACCGAAAATACACAAGTCTCTGTTCTGCCTGCTGAGAGTAAGCTCATATTAAAAAATGGTTTAGCATCAGAGCTGATCAGAGACGGATTAGCTAATTCATCTTTGTTTATATTTCTCCATTGACCATCAGGAAACATAACACTTGAATATGCACCTTCGCCGACAATCTTCTCAGAGTAAAACTTTCTAAACTTGAGAGAGTTTTTATTTTTAGCATAGAACAAAATGTAATTGCACACTCCTTGTAAGTAGTTTCCTCCTAGTGCAACGCTACTACTGTAAGTAATTACATTGACAAAGTTTTGATCCCCAAACACCTCATCCATCAAACAGCGGACCCGATGAACATTCTCATCCCCAATCTGCACAAAAATAGAACCGCTATCCGTTAACAAATCTCTCGCTACGGTCAATCTATCTCTCAGATAAGTTAAGTAAGAATGAATTCCATCCCGCCAAGTATCCCGAAAGGCTTTCACTTGTTCTGGTTCACGGGTGATGTGTTCTACCTTGCCATCTTTGACATCCCGGTTGGTGGTTGACCATTGAAAATTAGAATTAAACTTAATCCCATAGGGCGGGTCGATGTAGATCATCTGCACCTGTCCCCGCAGTCCTTCCCGCTCCGCTAGGCTTGCCATCACCTGCAATGAGTCTCCCAAAATCATCCGATTTGTCCAGTTGGCTTCATGCTGATAAAACTCTGTCGCTCTGGCATGGTCGGGTAAACCATTGAAATCAGCAAATAGGTCTAGCTCTCCCTGCACAGCGGTTTGGTTGTTTTGACTCTGACGCATTAGGTCATCAATAATCACCTTGGGATGTACTTTCTCTTGGATGTAGAGGGGTGGGGCACTCACCACTAAGTCTGACCAATCCTGTTCATCTTTTCCACGCCAGACCAGTTGGGGGTCTAAATCCCGGTTGCGACGTTCATAGGCAACCCGAATGGGTGATTTTTCCTCTTCTGCCATCACCGATTGATGTTCGGCAGTGGGGATGTTAGGGCGCTTGTCTTGGCTATGTCGAAAGGCTTCGACCTTCTTGCCAGAGGTGTTGTTGTTGCTGCGACGGGACATGGCGGTGGCTTTCTGGATGGAATTAAGTCGGCAGTTATGGTTGCATTGAGCTGCTTACCGATTCAGGATATCGAGTAAATAGCTTACCCATACTGGCAAGTTTAGCGTAATAGACGAAAGCTGTGGCAATGATAATACAATCTAACAGATCCTTGTAGATGCAAATGAATGCGGATGAAAGTGCCTTGACCATAGACGCTGATCAGCAATAAATGGGCTGTAGGGTTGTTTGCGTAAACCAAGCCATAGCGTTGAGTAGAGCGCTCCCGCAATCATGTTGTGCTCAGGCGTGCCGCCAGTTATCTCAATAATTTCCCCATTGCGAAATTCACGGCGGATCCCATCCGTGCGCTCCGATTCAGCTTCCAGGGCAAAGTATTCCTCTGAGTGTAGGTTTTATGAGGGGTGAGGGCAGTGGTCATGGCATCTCCTCAGGCAGCGGCAGAATGGATCAGGCGGTCAATCAAAGCTTTGAACTCGGTATCAATCTCAAAAACTTCGGTAAACTCAGCAAAAGCCCAGCGCCCAAACTTGCCCAGGTTATTTACGCCAGGGATCCAATAGTTACGCATAGTCAGAGCTTTTTCTTTTCCATCTTCGCCCCGGAAACCTTTGATCTCCACAATCAAGTTGAGGGGATCCGGCCCGCTGTCGTCGATTCGGACGATGAAATCGGGAAGGTATCTGCGCGGGGTAGAGCCGTGTAGATAGGGCACTTCCAAACCTAAGCCCTGGTTTTTGACATAGGCGCGAACGCGGGGATGGGATTCAACCACTCGACAAAACTCAGCTTCCCAGTCGCTATCGTAGATGACCCAGTTAATGTGACATTTATGAGGGTCAGTTCGCCAACGGGTTGTTTTGGAAGTGCTGAAATTGACGTGAATGGTGGAACCGATTGGGTTGTAGGGATCCACAATGGCTTTGATCGGACGTTTGCCCACCAGAGATTCGGTGATGGCAGCCTTGATCCGTTCGCAGGCCATGTCGCTGATTTCTCGGTAGAGGAGTTGGGCAGGATAAGTGCCCCCGGTACAACGGAGATAGCCTTGCATCCAGCGACGGGCAATGGCTTTGAGTTGACCAAATAGATGTAGCTTCGGTTCACCGCCGGGATCCCGGTAGTGGGTGTACAACAGATGTTGGGTGAGGTGATACAGAATAGTGGCCGTACGGACTTTTTCCAAATGCTCCAGGCTCAAGTCCACTCCTTCGCCAAGAATGCCCTCATTGCGGGTGATGGCCGGCCCAACCAACTGGGGCGTCAATTCCAACAGGGAATCGGGCGTGAAATGGGCAGTCAGTTGAGTGTCGGGAAGCTCGACACGGTAGCCTTCAACGCGAGGAAAGGTGATCTCCAGATGATCCCGATCTGGACGGACGGCTTTGACTTGGATGCTTTGAGAG
Organism: Thermostichus sp. MS-CIW-41; assembly: GCF_054058915.1. Lineage (NCBI taxonomy): Bacteria > Bacillati > Cyanobacteriota > Cyanophyceae > Thermostichales > Thermostichaceae > Thermostichus > Thermostichus sp. MS-CIW-41. Next base: position 109,141 of record NZ_JBSSBO010000003.1, on the reverse strand, counting down.
GGCTTGGCCGGGGGAGCTACAATCGGCTTGGCGGTAAAATCAAAGGGGATGCCTAAAATATCGGCGTATTCGACATTGAGCAGTCCTTGTTCATTCAGAACGTAGGATTGGCGACGCAGGGCACGCCCCACCACTTGCTCACAGAGTAGTTGAGTACCGAAAGCTCTTACCCCCAAGATATGGGTAACTGTGCTACAGTCCCATCCTTCGGTGAGCATGGAAACCGACACCACACAGCGGATGGACTCCCCCAGCTTGCCCGGCTTGCCAACCGTGTTCATCACCTCTCGCAGTAGGTCTTGGTCTGAGATTTTCTCTGCAGCGGCAGCACCCTCTCGCTGTTGGATCTCTCTGCGGAACCGTTCGATTTCATCAGCCGCTAGGGTACGGAAGTGCTCGTCTAGGGCATCCCCAGATTCCAATTGCTCGCTATCGATCAGGAGGGTGCGCGGACGGGCTAACCGATTGCCCTGTTCGTCGTAGTTGCGGAATAGCTCCAAACGACCTGCGTGGTAGATGGTGTTGCCCTGGGCATCCTCGCGGTGGAAACCGGCAATAAAGTCATAGACCAACTTCGAGGTGGACGTGTTGTTGCAAACCACAATAAACACAGGGGGAACCGAGATCCCCTCTTGTTCCCAGAGGGCATAGGTTTTGACATAGTGGCCGTAGAGGGCATAGAGGGCAGTTTGCAGCTCGGAAGGAAGGCTGAGGGGATCCAAAGTGCCAGCCGAGCCCCTACCTTTTTTGGGCATCTTTTGGCTGATGTGTTCCCAGAGGTTGCGGAGTTTGGGCATTTCCGCGCCGGGCACATTATCGGCAACAGGCACCCGCGGGAGCTTGACAATGCCACATTCAATCGCATCCATTAGGGAAAAATCGCTCACCGTCCAGGGAAACAGAGTCCCCTCGCGATAGCCGGATCCCTGTAGAAAAAAGGGGGTCGCAGATAAGTCGTACACCCGCAGCACGCCCAACTGACGCTTGACCATTTCGATGCCGGAAATCCAAAGTCGGGCAGACTCATTGTTCTGCTTGGCTTCTTCCTTGTCCTCGCCTTTGAGTTTTTCGACATCTGCAGAATCCGGCCTTTGTCGGTAGCAGTGGTGGGCCTCATCATTGATCACTAGGATGTTTTTCAGCCCCATCAGCTCGGGCATGACCCGCTGGATCATCTGTCCTTCGGTTTCCAGAGTGTTCAGTTCTGGCCCTCGACCTTGCAATAGGCTGCGGGTGCCGGCAGCGAGGGAGTCTCGTTCGCGCAGCTTGAAGGCGTGGTAGTTGGTGATCACGATTTTGGCTTTGGCGATGTCCGGCCACAGATCTGGCGGCACCAAATGCCGGTTGCGGTAGTAGTTATCCGGGTCGTTGGGCTGCAAAACCCTGAGCCGATCTCGAATGGTGATACCGGGAGCAATGATCAAAAAACCGCGGGTGAAAGATGGGCTTTGGGGATGTCGAACCGCATTGACAGTCTGCCAGCCAATGAGCATAGCCATTACCGTTGTTTTGCCTGCACCGGTGGCCAGCTTCAGACAGATGCGCAGTAATCCTGGATTGGCAGCTTCATTGGCATCGGCCAGATGTTCAAGAAAGCTCTGCCCCTCTTTGCCCAGTTTTGGGGCTACTTCTGCCAGCCAAACGGCGGTTTCTACAGCTTCAATTTGGCAGAAAAAAGGACGGATCCCAGGGAAGTTTTCGGGATTGCGCCAGTGTTGCAGGAGCCGGGAAGTTTCGGGTGTCACGCGCCAGTCTCTTGGGTTGGACAAGGCTCGCCAATCCATCACCTTCTGGCGGATGCTGTTGATGAACTGACTTAGCTCATACTCTTGGTGCTCATCCGAGATCTCTTCCGGGTCAAAAAGGGCGAGGCTTTTTTGCTCAGCTTTGCCGCGCTTTTTGGGTTTGGGGATGGGGGTGGCAAAGTCTGCCCGTCGCCGCTGGCTGATGATTGTTCCGGTGGGCTGGCCGTCTTTGTCCAGCTCCCAGTGCCGAGAAGGGTAGTCGTAGGGCGAGTTGAGGATGGGGTTGGCAAAAAATCGGTCAGACATGGGGATGCTCACAAACCCTCAAGTGCTCTGGCCAAACTTACGACATGGTAGCCCATAGCCTTTGAGCTTGTTCGATCCCGAGCTCGCCAAGTCCGGCGACTTGCTGCCCAAAAGGGAAGGGAAGACTGCGGCTTCTCTCGGGCGCAAGCGCGGTCAACCTCTCTGCATCCTTCGTCGGCCTCTCTACACTGAGAAGCATCCTGCGATTCTAGGGTAAAGACCGGTGGTGGGGAGCTGACGCTTTTGTTATCCTGTCGCATAAGCTCCCCCCTGGGATCGCGAGGGAAAGTGGGCCAACCTTGCCTGACACTGAACGCCAGCACAGCCTGCATAATGTTCCCGCACAATGTCCTGCACAATGTTGTGTCAGCAAGACTTGGTTCTCGATGGCAGGTTTGCAGAGAGGACGTGACCTGATGTTTACTTGGCTCTGGACGAAACAATTTTCTCGCTTGAATCAGAGGCTACAGAGCCTGGAGGTAGCCCGCGAGGAAAACCTTCTGTCTCCCGATCTGAGCGCCCAAACTCTGCAGGTGGCCCCCGACTTTTGGGAACGGCAGCACCAAGCCTTTGTCTATGTGGACAAGCAAATGCAAAGGCTCAGCCGTCGCAGCAAGATTTGGGGAGGAATGGCGCTGTTGGCCATTCTGGCCGATGCGGCTCTGATAGTGGCAGGTCTGACGGCGTTTCAGTCTTGGCAGCAGGTGCAGGCGGATCGCCAATTAACTCGCATTGCCCAGCAGACTGCGGCTGCCGATCCTGTGCAGCGAGCTTTTGAGGATCTGGTGGCCCAATTGCCCCAGATGAGCGGGGTAGAGCGATATCGTGCCCTAGAGGCGTTGCAGGCTCTCTCGGCTATCTCGATGGCGCACGGCGGCTATTCCTACGACGGTTCTGCGGGTATTTCTGTGTACAGCTCTGCTCTCCCAGCAACCCCTCTTGAGGCTCAACTGCAAACCATTTACCGGTTGGGGCAAATGCGGGTGGTGGAGGCGGTGCCGGCTTTGCTGACCAAGCTTGCGGACGATGAGCCGGTGGTGCGGGAGGCGGCGGCCCGTGCCCTCGGCCAAATTGGGGATCCGCGCGCCTTGGGTCCCTTGCACGATCTTCTGGCCTATGAGCCCAATGAGTTGGTTCAAGATGCCGCTATTGCTTCGATTGCCCAACTGCTGCGCTGAAGAGAGGGTTAGATGGGGGTGGGAGTTGAGGCACTGGGGATGAGTATCGGCAAAATGAGCAGGCTGGGCAAACTGCTGGGGGTGATTTGTTGGGTGTGGGGATCCGCTCTGCCGGTTTGGGCGCAGGATCCCTTCCGCAGCGGGGACAATGCCCGCCCCATCAGGCCGGAGGTGGCGGCAGCTTTTGAAGAGTTCTTCTGTGCAGGCCGCTACAGCCAGAGCCGGGAAAAGCTGGAAATGGCCAAGAAAGCCTCTCCCGAAGAGCCGATGGTCTATGCCCTGTTGGCAGCGCTGGCCTATCAGGAGGGAGACCTGGAAGCATTTGCCCGGTTGGCTACCCAAACCCGACAGGTGGCTGCCGAGCTGAAAAAGACAGATCCCTTGCGGGGCAACCTTTACGAGGGTGTGGGCTATGGGCTGGAGGCAGCCAACATAGTGGTGCGAGATGGGGTGGTCATCGGTTTGCCCAAGGCTCTGCCCACCCTCAATCAATTGTTTGCCTCCATCCGGGCCGCCCAGGCAGTGGACAGCAGCGATCCGGAGCTGAATCTGCTCAACGGCTACATGGATTTGCTGCTGACCTACCGGGAGAAGGCTCTAAATCAGTTTCGGATGGCAGCTCCTGACTATCTGTCCTACCGCGGCCAAGCTCTGGCCTACCGGGATATGCAGCGCTTTGACGAGGCGCTGGAGGCGGTGGATCGAGCCATTGCTGCTTCTTGCAGCAACCCGGAGCTCTATTACCTCAAGGCGCAAATTTTGGTTTCCAAAGGGCAAGACCGAGAGGCCGTCCCCCTTTTCGATCAGGCCCTGCAAGCTTCCGCCCAACTGCCCCAACCTTTGGTGGAGCAAATCCAGATGGAGCGGGATCGCGCCGCCCAGCGCAGTGGGTTGACCGGCCAGTTGCCGGCCATGCCTAGCCCCTGAAGGGATCCCATGAGCCTGCGCATCAGCGGCAAACGAGCGCTGCAAACTCCCGCTGGCTTGGGCACTCGACCCACCCCTGGCCGGGTGAGGCAGGCCTTGTTCAACATCTTGCAAGGGCAGGTGGAAGGCTGTCGCTGGCTGGATCTGTGCTGTGGGGCCGGTACGGTGGGAGCAGAAGCTCTGTGTCAGGGGGCCGCTTTTGTGGCCGGGATCGAGATTGCCGCCCCTGCCTGCCGCATCATCCGAGCCAACTGGGCCAAGGTGGCGCAGCTGGGGCAATCTTTCCAGGTCATTCAGGGAGATGCCCGCAAGCTGCTCAGCCGCGGCCTGAACTTGGAGCCATTTGATTACGTGTACTTTGCTCCTCCCTACGAGGCCGGTCTGTACGCCCCGCTCCTGCCCCTGATCCCGCCCTTGCTCAAGCCAGGCGGAACCTTGATCGTCGAGCATCGCAGCGGCCATGACCTACCCGAACAGGTGGGATCCCTGCTGCGCTTTGACCAACGAACCTATGGGCAAACGGCGCTGGCTTTCTATCGCAATCTGGAAGAGCAGCTCTAACTGGGAAAGGGGGTGCTGACAAAGCCGATTTCCAAGAGCTGCTGATAGGCTTGGGTGCCCAGCTCGCGGGTTGGGCCCTGGCTGTTGATGACCTGGATCAGCCAGCCCACAGCCTCTTCCGGTCGCCCGGCGGCGCGATAGACCACGGCCAAATCGTAGGCGGCTTGATCCCGGGCTTGGGCGGCAACACGGGCCAGCTCCCGCTGTTCTTCGGAGATGCGGTTTTGGATCCCGGCGAAGGCGCGGGAGAGATCTTGGTGGTAGTTGGAGCGCTGGTTGTAGGCGTTGAACACCTGTTGCAGCAGCTCGACAGCCTGGTCGTAGTTTTGCGCTTGGATGGCGGCATCGGCTTCGGCGGCCAGTTGTTCGGCTCGCAACGCGCTGAGGGCGCTGCTGGGTTGCTCTAGGGCGCGAAACTGCTGCGGATTGGGAATAAGCTGCTGTCCGGCAGGGAGCTGCTGAGCGGTGGCCCAGAAGGTGGAGCCCACGCCCAAGATGAGGCCGAGTAATACGCCGAAAACCAACCGCGCCCAAGAACGGCGCAGAAGGCTGAGCCCCTGTGCAATGGCGTCCTGGCGACAGCCTTGGGAAGCAACAGCGGGACGTCGTCCAATCATGTGCGGGTAACCCCCAAAACCTTTTTTGACCCGTTCCACTCTACCCTACTCCTCGGGTCTTTGCTGCAGCTCAGGGATCCCTTTGGAGCGAGGCTGGGAGGAGATGGGCTTCTTGAGCTTGGGCGGAGAGGAGCTGGGCGAGTTGGGTGGCTCTGGAGGCTTTTCCGGCAGCAGCGGTAGGTTGAGAATCAGCTCATACATGCGCAGGTATTCCAGCGCTGAGCGGTGCCAACTGAAATCGCTGGCCATGCCCCGCTTCTGCAGCGCTTGCCAAGTTTCTTTGTGCTGGAAGGCTTCCCAAGCCCGCGCCAGACAGGTGTAGAAGTCCAGGGCTTCGTAGCGGTCAAAGCAGTAGCCGGTGCCGAGCCCCTTGCTGGGGATGTGGTGGCTGACGGTATCCACCAGCCCCCCCGTGCGGCGGACGATGGGCACACACCCATAGCGCATGGCGATCATCTGGCTGATGCCGCAGGGCTCAAAGCGGCTGGGCATCAAAAACGCATCTGCCCCCCCGTAGATCAACTGGGCCAGCTTGGGTTGGTAGCCTTTTTGGTAGGCCATTTTGCCCGGGTGCCGCTCGGCCATCTCCCGGATCCGCCCTTCGTAGTAGGCTTCGCCGCTGCCTCCCAGCAAAACGAATTGCGCGTCGCTGTAGGCCAAAAAGCGATCCAAGGCTTGGATGAGCAAGTCGATCCCTTTTTGCTCCACCAAACGGGCCACCATGCCCATCAGAAAGGTATCTGGGTTGACGGTCAAGCCCAACTTGGCCTGTAGCGTGGCTTTGTTGGTCGCCCGCCCGCTGAGATCATCGATGCTGAAATTGGCCTCTAGGTCTGGGTCGGTGCGGGGATCAAACCTATCGATGTCGATCCCATTCAAAATTCCTCGCAACCGTTCCCCTTTCCAGGCCAACAAGTCCTGCAGTCCTTCCCCATGCAGAGGGGTGCGAATTTCCATCGCATAGGTGGGCGAGACGGTGTTCACTTGGTCGGCGTAGAGGATCCCGGCAGCCATGGTGTTGTGGGCAGAAAAATACCAGGGCAGCCAGGTCATGCGCTCCAGTTGCCAGCGCCAGGGCCCTTGGTAGGCCAGGTTGTGGATGGTGAACACCGTGCCAATATCGGGAGCTTGGTGCATCCAGGCCGGGATCATGCCGGTGTGCCAATCGTGGCAGTGGATGATGTTGGGTTTCCAGGGGTAGTAAGTCCAGGCAAATTCGGCTACGGCGTTGGCAAAAAAGGTGAAGCGCCAGAACTCGTCCTCGCCGTAGTAGATGCGGTGGGGAGCAAAGCAGTAGTGGCTGACCAAGTAGAGGGGCACATCGGTGCCGGGCAAAACGCTTTCGTAAATATCGGCCACCTGACCCATGACCTGTTTGGACCAGATGGGATCTTTCGAGCGGGGGTATTGCCCCGGTTCCTGGCCGAACTTGTCCCAGAGAAAGCCATACAGAGGCATGATGATGCGGACATCCTGACCCAGCTTGCGCAAAACGACAGGCAGGGATCCCACCACATCCGCCATGCCCCCCACCTTGGCCAGAGGTGCTGCCTCTGCCGCTGCGAACAAAATCTTGGCTTGAACCACGATGCCCTCCCTGTTGTTGTGGGCTCCGCTCCGCCGCCGCGAACGGATCCCGGCTCAGTTGCCCTCAGCCAAAACCCTTCCCATCCTAAAACACAAGGGATCCCTGCGCCGGATGAGCTGATGCAGCGCTTCTTCCTGAGGCTGTGTTGCAACTTATTGATTTTTCGTAAGATGGAAGGACAGTGCTGCTCAGAACTGTTGTGGGCGCTGCTGTATTGCACTTTATTCGTCGTCATTGTTCTGGAGAGACGTCCTATGACCATAGCGGTAGGGCGCGTGCGTCAGGAGCGAGGATGGTTCGACATCGTCGATGACTGGCTCAAGCGCGACAGATTCGTGTTCATCGGCTGGTCCGGGCTGCTGCTGTTCCCCTGCGCTTACCTAGCCCTGGGCGGCTGGCTCACCGGCACCACCTTTGTGACCTCCTGGTACACCCACGGGTTGGCCAGCTCCTACCTGGAAGGGTGCAACTTTTTGACCGTAGCCGTCTCCACCCCCGCCGACAGCATGGGGCACAGCCTGCTGCTGCTGTGGGGCCCCGAAGCCCAGGGGGACTTCACCCGCTGGTGCCAGATTGGGGGGCTGTGGACCTTTGTGGCCCTGCACGGAGCGCTGGGGCTGATTGGCTTTATGCTGCGGCAATTTGAGATTGCCCGGCTGGTGGGGGTGCGGCCCTACAACGCCATTGCGTTTAGCGCGCCGATAGCGGTGTTTGTGAGCGTGTTTTTGATTTACCCGCTGGGGCAGAGCAGCTGGTTTTTTGCCCCCAGCTTTGGGGTGGCGGGGATTTTCCGCTTTTTGCTGTTTTTCCAGGGGTTCCACAACTGGACGCTGAACCCGTTCCACATGATGGGGGTGGCTGGCGTTTTGGGTGGAGCGCTGTTGTGTGCCATCCATGGGGCGACGGTGGAGAACACCCTGTTTCAGGATGGGGAGGCGGCCAGCACCTTTCGGGCTTTTGAGCCGACGCAGTCGGAGGAGACCTACTCGATGGTGACGGCCAACCGGTACTGGAGCCAGATTTTTGGGATAGCGTTTTCCAACAAGCGGTGGCTGCACTTTTTCATGTTGTTTGTGCCGGTGACGGGTTTGTGGATGTCGAGCATTGGGGTAGTGGGGTTGGCGCTGAACCTGCGGGCGTATGACTTTATCAGTCAGGAGGTGCGGGCAGCGGAAGACCCGGAGTTTGAGACGTTTTACACGAAGAACATTTTGCTGAACGAGGGGATTCGGGCGTGGATGGCGCCGCAGGACCAGCCCCATGAGCGCTTTGAGTTCCCTGAAGAAGTCCTCCCCCGCGGCAATGCGCTCTAAAGGAAGCCGTTCTGGTCTCGTCAGGGATCCGCTCCCGGCGAATCTTAAGTAATCCACTTGAGTATTGAAGAGTTCAGGGATCCCCCAAGGGATCCCTTTTTGTTTTTTGTAATGGGCATGAGGTGGCTAGGAAGGGATCCCATCTCGCAAGCGGGCGCGAATGGCTTGCCAGATCTGTTCAACCAACTGGGGCGGGCTAGTTTCTGACCGGATGGGCACCCGCACATCGGCTTGGGCGTAGAACGGCTCTCGCTCTTGCATCAGCTTGTACAGGGCAGCTTGGGGGTCGGGGGTTTGCAGCAGGGGGCGTTGGCCGGGATCCCGCTTGAGCCGCTGCCAAATCAGCTCGGGGGTCGCATCCAGCCAAACGGTGAGGCCATGGTGCAAGTAGCTCCAATTTTTGGGGCGCAACACAATGCCGCCGCCTGTGGCGATCACCAGCCGGGTGTAGCTGCTCAACTGGGCCAACACCTGCGTCTCCAGATCCCGGAAGTAGGCTTCCCCATGCTCGGCGAAGATCTGAGCGATGGAAGAACCCCCCACCTGCTCCACCAGACCATCGGTGTCGAAAAATTGAAAGCGCAACTGGGCTGCCAGCTCCGATCCCACGGTGGATTTGCCGCTGCCCATCATCCCAATGAGATAAACATTTACGCCGCGCAGGCGCTCAACTTCCTCGGGGTGGATCATGGGAAAGGTACCTAGATATAGCCATGCTCGGCCAGAAACTCCAGAGAAACGCTGCTCTCGGGGGGCAGCAAGCCCAGCAATTTTTCCACATACTTGCCCAAAATATCCGCCTCTATGTTGACGGGATCCCCAACTTGGAGCTGAGAAAGGTTGGTCTCGCGGTAGGTTTGGGGGATCACAGCCACCTTGAACCAGCAGCCCCCTTGGCGCACCTCAGCAATGGTCAAGCTCACCCCATTCACCGCCACGCTGCCCTTGGGTACGATGTAACGCCCGATCTCTTCAGGAACCTTGAAGCTCAGCTCCCAGGCGTTGCCAGTGGCGGCTTGATCCCACAGTTGCCCCACCCCATCGATATGGCCGCTGACAAAATGCCCCCCTAACTTGTCTCCTACCCGCAGCGCCGGTTCCAGGTTGACTGTGCGCGGGCCGAGGGATCCCTGGCCCCAAGTCGAGCGCCGCAGGGTTTCCGGCGAAACATCGGCCAAAAATCCATCGGGCAGAATCTCCACCACCGTCAGGCAAAGGCCGTCCACCGCCACGCTATCTCCATAGGCCAACTGAGGTTGCAACCGGGGACAGGTAACCCGTAGCTGTGAAGAATTGATCAACTGGGCTGTGCCCAAACTTCGAACCAGACCCGTAAACATTGCTTTGGCTCCTTAGGTTTTGCCGGCTGCCTTTTTGGCTTTCTGTTTTTCTCGCTCTTTGGCTCGTTTTTCGGCAGCGATTCGCTCTTGTCGGGCTTTCTCTTTCTCTTCAGCGATCTTTTCTAGATAGTAGTGATAGTTGCCCTGGTAGGCGACCAACTCTCCGTTGCGAATCTCTACAATCTTGTTGGCCACTTTTGAGATAAAGTAGCGGTCGTGAGAAACAAGGATCACCGTGCCATCGTAATGCTGTAAAGCTTCTTCCAGCATCTCTTTGGCCGGGATATCTAAGTGGTTGGTGGGCTCATCCAAAATCAGTAGGTTGGCCGGCTGAAGTAGCATTTTCGCCAACGCCAAGCGGGCTTTTTCTCCCCCGCTCAAAGCCGCTACTTTCTTAAAAACGGCGTCGCCGCTGAACAAAAAGCGACCCAACAGCGTGCGCACTTCTTCGTTTTTCCAGTCGGGCACTTCGTCATGGATGGTGTCCAAGACGGTTTTGCTCAGATCCAAAGCCTCTGCTTGATTTTGCTCGAAGTAGGCAGGGATCACATTGTGTGCTCCCAATTTCACAGATCCCTCGGTAGGTTGCTCTAGGCCGGTGATAAGACGCAGCAGGGTGGATTTTCCTGCCCCATTGGGCCCCAGAAAGGCGACGCGATCCCCACGCTCGATCAACAGCTCCGCACCCAAAAACAAAATCTTATCTCCATAAATGTGCGTCAAATTCTCGATCTTCACCACCTCGCGACCACTGCGGGGAGCAGGGGGAAAGCGAAACTTGAGGGTACGCACGTCGCCAATGGGCGCTTCGACCCGCTCGATCTTTTCCAGTTGTTTTTCGCGGCTTTTGGCCTGAGTGCTGCGGGTGGCACTGGCCCGGAAGCGATCGATGAAGGTTTGTTGCCTTTCAATTTCCTTTTGCTGACGTTCGTAGGCAGCTTGTTGTGCCTCTCGCCGTTCAGCTTTTTGGAGTAGGTATTGAGAATAGTTACCCAAGTATGTCGTAGAAACTCCTCGCTCCGTCTCCACAATTTGGGTGCAAAGCCGATCCAAAAACTCTCGATCATGAGAAACAATCACCATGGGGATCGTCAAGCTCTTGAGGTAGTTTTCCAGCCACTCAATGGTCTCCAAGTCTAGGTGGTTGGTCGGCTCGTCTAGCAACATCAAATCGGGTTTTTGCAGCAGGATTTTCCCCAGGCTGATGCGCATCTGCCAGCCGCCGCTGAAGGCGCTCACCAACCGATCCCCGTCCTCCGGCTCAAACCCCATTTCCGGCAGGATTTTCTCAATACGCGCCTCCAGTTCATAGCCATGTAAACTCTCAAATTGGCGCTGTAGACGATCTAGACGGCGCAAAAGGGTTTCCAACGTGTCCGCGTCCGCCTGCTCCATCTGTTGGGTGATTTGGGCAATTTCTTGGTGAATGCGGTTTTCCTCTTGGAAGACTGTCCAGAACTCTTCTCGCACCGTTCGGGCGGGATCCACTCCAAATTCTTGGGTGAGATAGGCGATGCGCAGGTTGGCGGGGCGGATCACCTCGCCGCTGGTCGGTTCTTCTTGCCCGCAGATAATCTTGAGCTGGGTGGTCTTTCCGGCCCCGTTTACTCCCACTAGGCCGACGCGATCCCCAGGCTTAACTTCCCAGTTCACATCCTTGAGCACCTCACCGGTGGGATAGATTTTGCTAATGTGTTCCAGTCGCAGCATAATGCTCCTTGGGGATCGGGACCAATTGGAGAAGTGTGGCGTTTTCTTTACATTCTTTACTCGATTTTACGTATTCTTGGGATCCCTGTCCATGGATCCTGAGCAATTTCTGCTTGATTTCTCCCTCTCATTGATCTTGCCGGGGTCCACGACAGCGTTTAATATTTCTGGTTTGCCTTCAGAAGTGCCTGCTGAACCCTGTTCGATCTTTTTTCATGTCTTCAGGGCTTGTTTGTCGGTACCCTTAGTATGGACTCTTTTGCCAGAAGCCTTGTGAGGCTTCTCTAAGGCTTAAACGACCTCTAATGCCAGCGGGGAAAAGCCAGTTCCTGAGAGAGATTGAAGTAGCCGGTCGTGATGACAATGAGGAAGGTTGATCGGATAAGTTTTCAGTGTATGGGATGCTTACTTCGTCTCTTGTTTCTGAAATCCCCGGCAACCTATTTTTCTCTTTTGGGCATGTCCTAATGAGCTATCAATCCATTGACATTAGCAGTCAGCCCAGACAAGTTATGGTCTCTTGAGTTGACTTCTTATCTAACATAAAACCTTTGTTGATTTTGACAGGAAAGCCAATGGCGACGGGGATCAACTCAGAAGGACACTACGCCTTGGCTTGATCCTCGAGGGAACGGGGGGATCCCTGAAACAGGGCAGGATGACCTGTTCTGCCTCCCTGAACCGACAGAGGATTTTGTCTGTGGGCAGGCGGCTGTTGGGCCAGAAGCCGCTTCACCTCTGCATTAAGCTGACTTTCGTTGAAGGGCTTGGTCAAGTAGGCGGTTGCCCCCGACCATTTGCCGCGGATGCGGGCCAGCAGACCATCGCGAGCGGTAACCATCAGGATGGGAAGGGACTTAAACTCTTCTAAGCTGCGCACAATGCGGCAAAGCTCTAGACCATCGATCCCCGGCATGGCGATATCCATCAACAACAGGTGGGGCCGATGCTGAAACAACAAAGGAAGCACCTCGGCGGGGTTGCCCGTTGTAATCACCTGATAGTTGGGCAAATACTGCCGTAGGATTTCCTGCATCACCACGCTGTCGTCCACCGCCAAGATGGTTATCGGGTTGTGGCGCTTGGTCTGCAGCAGCTCTTGGGGTGTTTGTAGGCTGACCAAACCTTTTTTCGCCCAGGAGGCAAAGAGATTGGCCACCTCCAGCCGATCCCGGCACAGCTTCTTGGCGATTGCTTCCAGCGACTGGCCATCTTTGGTGAGGGTGTGGAGCTTCTGTCGTTGCTCATCGGTGATGCGGTAGCGGTTGACCCGTTCCCAATTGACCACCGGCACCGCCAACAGGGTTGGGATCGCCACCTTCAAATCTGCCCAGCGATCGTGGCGCCGGGCGGCTTCTTGCAGCAGCGGCTCCAACTCAAACCCGCCAATGGGGGCCTCTTGGGCGACCTGCTCCTGCACCTCAAAGTAACAGGTGCCTGCCCGTTCGAATAGGTAGCGGTCGAAATCGGTAAGCAGGTTGAGCCACAGGGCATCTTCCAGCTCCCCCGGCTTGAGCAGGCCCAATTGCGTGATAGCCTCCAGCAGCTCAGGTAAGGAATGGTCTTTCATCAAGCGCTCTTGCACCACCGAGATGGCCCGCTGTGGCCATTCCAAGTTGAGGCGAGGAATAAAGCGGGAGAGTCGTTTCAGCAGGATTTGCGTGTTGAGGGGTTGATCGGCAGAAAAAAGCAGCCTGCCGTGGTAGTAGGTCAACACCCAGGGTTCCGCACCCTCAGAGGGATCCAGTCCCTTGAGGTGAATGTGCAGATATCCAGTGGTAAACCGCCAACCTTGCTGCCTGAGCAGTGGCGCAAGTTCCTCCGAGCCGAACACAAAACGGGACATGCAGCGTTCTCCGGGCCAACTTCTTCAGGCCAAATGAGCAGCGATTCACCTCAGCCACACGCTCAAACCGTCGAAAGGAGAGCATGACTCTAGTCAATAATAAGCTCAACTATACTGAAAATATGTATAATATGTTCAGTACGGATTACTACCAGTTGATCTTTCTGTTTACTTTTGAGTCTGCCAACATGGTAGCCAAAGCAAAGCAGAAAATTGGTAGTAAGACGACACGGAAACTGCGCTTTGGGTATTCTACTCAAAGCTTTGCGGGATACCGCCATTCTGGTTGGAAACAAACAGAATGCTATCGCTGCATAGTTGAACAGTGATGTTCAGCAGTGTTCAGCGTAAATGTATCAGCTTCAGAGAGCTCACTTATTTTAACAACTGGCTGATCTTAGCTTTCCCGGCCATTCCTTTACAGCAAGGGAATACCGCTTTGCCAACCAGGATATACACCCATGCAATCCCATATGCAGTGCCTTGAAGGATTACCATTGCAAGGCTAGGGTCCGGCTATGGCTCTATCTTTCTAAATTGAGAGCCTGCCGTTGGGCTTGTAGCAATTCTTGGATCCCGGCTTGGGCCATCTCCAACATTTGTAGCAGTTGCGGGCGACTGAAGCAGGCGGCTTCGGCAGTGCCCTGGATCTCGATGAAGGATCCCTGCTCGTTCATAACAATGTTCATGTCCACCTCGGCTTGGCTGTCTTCCTCATAGCACAGATCCACAAGTACCTCTCCCTGCACAATTCCTACTGAAAGGGCCGCCACCTGCTGCCGCAGCGGGGATCCCTGGGCCGGATCCAGCGCCCCCTGTTTGTACAGCCAAGTGATGGCGTCGTGCAGAGCCACATAGCCCCCTGTGATCGCGGCGGTGCGCGTTCCGCCATCGGCCTGCAGCACATCGGCATCGACGGTGATGGTACGGGATCCCAGCTTGCGAAAATCCAAGGCGGCGCGCAGACTGCGCCCGATGAGCCGTTGAATCTCGGCAGTACGGCCCGATAGTTTCAACATTTCCCGCGGCTGTCGTTGTTGCGTGGCTCCGGGCAACATGCGGTACTCAGCCGTCAGCCAGCCTTGGCCGGTGTTCTGCAGAAAAGGGGGAACTTCTTCGGCCACACTGGCGGTGCAAAGGACATGGGTATGGCCGAACTTGACCAACACCGAGCCAGGGGCATAGCGGGTAAAGTGGCGCTCAAAAGAAACCGGGCGCAATTGAGCAGCGGTGCGATTATCTGGGCGTTGCCAGCTCATGGACAGTTCAAAAAGGGATCCCTCGCATTGTCAACCATGTCTGCCCAATGCGGCTCAGGACTTGGAATCTTTGCAGAACATGACTGGGGCGATGGCTGCGGACGGAATTGGTCTGGGAAGGCAAGGACGACAAGTGTAGCAACCGCCGCAAATTGGATATTGCCGGGTATGCCACCTCTACGCGGAAGAAAGTGAAGCACTTGTAAACTACCCGACACCCGCGCTATGCGCAGGGTGCGGGCTTTATCCCAATCCCTAGCGGCCCCAGAGGGCAGCTAAGTTTCGGAATTTCAGGCGAGTTTACAGTCGCCCCAAGAGCAGCAATTACAAGAGAAGCATTATGGTCAGCGTCCCCTTCCCACCCACAATGTCCACACTTGAACGACTTACCATTACGGTAGGACTTGCCCCGCTCAGGGTGGATGTGCAGGCATTTGTGGCAGGTCTGACTGGTATAGGCAGGCGGAACCAGTACCACAGGCACCCCAGCAATGGCAGCCTTGTAGGCCACAAACATCCTGAGCTGGTAGAACGCCCAGTTGTTAGTCCTGCGCCGTTCGGCTTTGCTCCGAGGTTTCTGATTCAGGCAATCTCTGATGCCCGTCAAGTCCTCAAAAGCCAGTGCCGCACCAATAGCCTGGGCATCCCTGACCAAGGTTTTGCTGATGTTATGGTTCAGCCATGTCTGGTAGCGCCGTTCTCTCCCAGAGAGCCTACGAAGCAGCCTTCTAGAGCTGCGAGTGCGTTTGGATTGAACCTTGGCGCGTACACGGCTGAACCGGTCACGGACGGCCTGGATGTGCTCTCCACTCCAAGAGCGTCCGTTGCTAGCGGTGGCGATATCCCGCCTGCCCAAGTCAACTCCGATTACCTTTGGAGTCTTGCCAGTCGGGGGAGTGTCCAGCTCAACAGCGATGTTGATGTAGTAGTCCCCTTGCTTGGTCTTGGACAGAGTAGCACTGGTGGGTGTTTGCCCCCGCAGCAAAGCGATTTGATAACCGCCAATCTTGAGCTTGAGCCAAACCCGTCCGCTCATCAGGGTCACGCCCACGGCTTGGTCGGACTCTCGGTACTTAAAAGTACGAGCGTCCAAAGTCAGACTGGTGGGGCGGAACTTGTGGACTTGCTTCACCGCCTTGGCATTGCTAATCACCCGACGGAGCGCCTGACAGACGTGGTTGGCCTTCAGCCCCGTTGCTGCCCTTACCGGCCGATAGACCAAGTGGTGCAGCTTGGCGGTGTTCCAGCAGTTCTTTTGTTTGGCGGTGTCGAGAATCTGGTTGCAAGCATTCGCAAAGCCCTGCAAAGTGCGGTCAATTTCTTGACGCAACTCTTGTGGGACTATCAGCTTGCAACGTACCGATATAGTCTGGCTCATGGGCTTATTGTAGTTTATCCAGACTTTTGACCAGCAAACCTATATGGAGGAGGGCTTTCCTCCCGACACCAAGCCTGCGGCTATGTGCGGGCCTCCAGCCCGAAAATTTGGTGAGCAGCAAAACTTCTAGCGGCTGATCTCAACCCTCAGCTGCCCTACTTACCTACTTATTCCCTGCTTGTCCAAGAAAATCTAAAAAAAATGCACCAGCGCACGCTGGCGCAAGAGGGTCAACTTTTACCGGTCAGACATCGACTAGACAAGGGCAGGGATCCGAGATCCTCCCAAGGCCTCCACCAATGCCCGCACTTGAGCCACCATGGCCACTTCATCCTGGAGGCGGCTGACAGCTTTGCCCACCCCTACACCTGAAGCGCCGGCAGCAATGGCCAAGCGCACTGTTACCGTCGAGAGGCCGGAAGCGCAGATAACCGGTACCGAGACGACACGGCTAATTTCATAGGCGGCGGCCAGGGTGGGGGCAGCCTTCTCGATCAGGCCCAGGGATCCCCCGTGAACCGGCTCAGCACTGGTGCTGCCCTCGGTTTGGATGAGATCGGCTCCCAGATCCTCCAGTTTCTCGGCCAATTCTGCCTGTTGATTCAGAGGCAGAGTGTGGGGAACGGTTACCGACAAGAGCGTGCGGGGCAGAAGAGAGCGGGTTCGGCGGGTAAGGTCTAGGACTTCCGCTGCGGAGAAGATGCGGCCTGAAGGGTAGAAGCTGTCGTAATTGCCGATCTCGGCCATGTCTGCTCCTGCCTGTACGGCTGCGGCCAACTGCTGCGGCTCCACCGCCGACACACAGATGGGCAGATCGATCTGGGCGCGTACCCGCTGCACCAATTCGGGGCTGGCAGCGATATCCACCCAAGTGGCCCCTCCCTGTTGGGCGGCGCGGGTGATGCTCAGAACCGACTGCAGGTCGAAGTTTTGTAGACCGCTGATGATCTTGAGGGCCCGACGTTGGGCCAGAGCGTCGAAAAGAGCAGCGTGAGAGGCAGTGGTCATAGGCTCGTCAGCTTGTGGAAAGGCAGTCTAAGAGGAGTGAAAACAAATGGCTGCTAAAACTGGGCTTGGGGAAGCCTTTGCTCAGTCTAGAGGGTTTGCCTCAATCCCACAAGGGTCCCTCTTTACCCCATCATCCCAGTCCTTTTGGCTCACCACAATTCTTCAATAGATTCAATAGAATAGGGATCCCTTCTTGCAAGCCATCATGTATCGCTCTCCCTTCCCCTTCCTGGGCCTGCCTGAGCCGGATCCGGAGATGGCCCAAGCAATTCTCCTGCCCGTCCCCTACGAGGCCACCACCTCCTATGGCAAAGGCACCGCCAAAGGCCCTCAGGCGCTGTTGCAGGCTTCTGCCTATGTGGAGATCTACGACGAGGTACGGGATCGCCAGCCAGCTCTTCACCCCGACTTCTCGGAAGAGATCTCCCGCTACTGGACGGCCCCCCCGGTGGAGTTGGAAGGTCTGGGATCTTCCGCCCAGGAGCTGGCTATGGCCGAAATCCAGCGTCGCGCTGCCGAGTGGGTGAGACCGGGGCGGTTCCTGCTTTCCATCGGTGGGGAGCACTCCATCAGCGGGCCCCTGATTGCTGCCCACCTGGCCCATTATCCGGAGCTGCACGTGCTGCAAATCGATGCCCACTGCGACCTGAGAGATAGCTACGAGGGATCCCGCTATTCCCATGCTTCTGCCATGGCCCGCGTGGTGGAGCAAGTGGGCAGCCGCCTCACCCAAGTGGGGATCCGCTCCATCTGCGCCGAAGACCGCCAGACCATTCGCGAGCGCCGTCTGCACACCTTTTTTGCCCACAGCTTGCACACCAAGCCAGCCCAGGAGTGGATCCCAGAGGTGATTGCCACCTTGGGCCCCCAGGTTTACCTGACGGTGGATGTGGATGGGCTGGATCCCGCTGTGGTGCCGGCCACCGGTACCCCCGAACCTGGCGGCTTGGGCTGGTGGGAGACGGTGGAGCTGATTCGGGCGCTAGGACAGCAACGGCAAATTGTCGGCGCCGATGTGGTCGAGCTGTCGGTCACGGGAGAACGGGAAACCGATCGCCGCAGCGCCTTCACGGTCGCCAAACTGGCCTATCAGATCTTGGCTGCGGCCTTGGGTTAAGCTCAAGAAGAGCTTGGCCGGCCATCCCCGGGGCACCTGTTCGAGTTCTTTAGGTTTTTGGGTAACACACCTGTGAAATCGGCCCACCCCCGTCGTCCTGCTTTTGAACTTCCCGCTTTGTCCTGGATTCCCTTGGTGGGTGGGGCATTGCTGCTGATCCTCTTGGCCACCTTGCTGCAGTGCTTGGTGGTGGTGCCTGCCGGCACACGGGCCGTGGTGTTCAACTCCCTGACGGGGCTGAAGCCGCAGCCGCTGGGAGAAGGGCTGCACCTCCTGCTGCCGCTGGTGGAAACGCCTATCTTCTACGACGTGCGCACCCAAACCTACACCATGGCCTCCCAACGCTCCGAAAACCAGGGGGATGATGCGTTGAAAGTGCTCAGCGCCGACGGCCAGCAGATCTCCCTCGATGTCTCGGTGCGCTTTCGCTTGGATCCCGACCAAGTGGCCCACCTGCACCAGACCATTGGCCCTTCCTACGTGGACAAAGTGATTCGCCCAGAGGTGCGGACGGTGGTGCGCAATGAACTGGCTTTGCACCGCGCCATCGCCGTTTTCTCGGAAGAACGCGAGCAGATCCAGGAAAATGTGGAGCGGCAGCTCTCCAGCATTTTTGCTGAGAATGACCTGATCTTGCAAAACGTGCTGCTGCGCAATGTCCGCTTCTCCGACCAATTCCAAACGGCCATCGAGCAAAAGCAAATTGCCGAGCAAGAGAAAGAGCGGGAACGCTTCCTCGTGGAAAAAGCAGAGCTGGAAAAACAACGATTGGTGATCCTGGCAGAAGGAGAAGCCCAAGCCATTCGCCTCCAGGGGGAAGCCCTGAAGCAAAACCCAGAAGTGGTGCAGTTGGACTACGCGCGCAAACTGGCGCCCGGCACCCGCGTGATCATCTCCCGACCGGATCCCTGGCAGCGGTAGCGGACAGCCCGTTGGCTCTGGGTTCTGCAAAAATCTATCCCAGAGCATTGTTGCCAATTGGAACGAGAATGGGGATAGAGATCCCCGGCCTGCTGACCTGACGATGCCCCTTGACGAGCAGCTCATCCACAGCCGCATTCAGGCCATCCGAGCCCAGATCCCAGACCATGTGGAGATCATGGCAGTGAGCAAAGGCTACAGTGCCGACCACATCCGCGCCGCCTATCGGGCTGGGATCCGCCACTTTGGGGAGAGTCGAGTGCAAGAAGCCGCCGTCAAACAAGGGCAACTGCAAGATCTGACCGATATCGTCTGGCACTTAATTGGGCATCTGCAGACCAACAAAGTCAAACCGGCCCTCAAGCAATTTGCCTGGATTGACAGCGTCGATAGCTTGCGCCTGGCCAAGCTGATCAACCAAAAAGCCTGGGAGCTGCACCTCACCCCCAAGCTTTGCCTGCAGGTTAAATTGGCTCCGGATCCCAATAAGTTCGGCTGGCTCATCCCCGATCTGTTGCAGAGCCTCCCCGAACTGAACCAACTGCTGCAGGTGCAAATTGTGGGCCTGATGACCATTTTGCCTTTGGGCTTGAGCTCAGAGGCGGCCCTAGACCTGTTTCGCAAGCTGGCCGAACTGGCCGATTACATCCAGCGCAGCGGCTATGAACATCTGCAGGTGCACACCCTCTCCATGGGCATGTCCGACGATTACCTCCTGGCGGTGGCAGCAGGCTCTAACTTGATCCGGCTGGGGCGCGCTTTGTTTGCCGACGCCGAGCAGGAATAGATGTGACCTCTGTGAAGCCGTTAAATTGTGATTAAATTTTGTGTAAAGCCGTGCAACTCCCCAGTCGCCCTGCGGGGCACCTTTGGGGCGAGAGTTCGGCTTGGATAATCAAAAGTGGGGGGATCCCGCCCAGGATTTGCCCTATTGGGGAAATTTTGGGGAAATTTGTAATCATTTGCGTTACTTCCGTTAACGTGGGCTCAATCCAGACGGGGAGCAGAGTTCAATCCTGCCAAACAACGGCTTGGCAAGTGAGATGACATCTTCACTTCTTCTGGGTAAACTCTAGTCGTCGAATCAATGGGGTTTTGTTAACCTACGTTAGCCCCCACCTGCTTCGGCAGCTTCCTGAGCAAACCCTGTCTCAGCCTATTGAAAGACTTTGACCGAGAATAAAAGGACGCCCCCTAGCTTGAGTGAGCCACTCAGGATCCAATCAAGAGCCTGAATCTTACGCTCGCCGTAAACCCATGACCTGTAGTGAGGATGTGCATATGAATGTCAATGGAATCTGGAGCAGGGTAAGAGATTTTGTGGGTCTGAATGATCCCGTGGACGGCCTGGAGGAGTACTCTGAAATGGAAGGGCAGGATGATTACCAACTGCTCTACGAGGGACGCCGTTCCCAACCGGCTGCTCCCCCCGAAGAGGAGGAAGTGAGTACCCTTCCGCGAGGGCGGCGGCAACGGGGAGTGGAAGCGGGGGAGGGCTCTGCCGGTCGAGAAGAGTCGCGGGGCCATCGGCGCAGTCAGCATCGGGATCGCTCAGCAGGGGGCAGTATGGGGAGCAACGTGATTGGATTACCGGGCGTAAACCCACCCACCAGTGAAGTGGTGGTGATGGAGCCGCGCAGCTTCGATGAGATGGCTCAGGTTATCCAGTACCTACGGGAGCGCAAGACGGTGATCATGAACTTGACCCTAATGGATCCCGCTGAGGCGCAGCGCTCTGTGGATTTCGTTGCCGGCGGCACCTACGCCATCGATGGCCACCAAGAGCGCATCGGAGAGAACATTTTTTTGTTCACCCCCAGCACGGTGATGGTTTCCACCCCCAGTAGCCAAGTGGTGCAGCCGCTGCAGCGCCCTTTGCAAAGCCCTACCCCCCTCTGGCCCAGCACCTATGAGCATCTGCAGGCAGTAGGTCAGCACTAGTTGCTATGGAGCGGCCACTGCTAAGTGTTATCGGGGGTGGAGCCATGGGATCCGCCCTGCTGCGGCGTTGGGTAGCTGTGGGAGTTTATCCCGCAGCGCAGGTGGCCTTGCGGGAGCCTGATCTGGATAAGGCTGTGGCCCTGCAGCAGGAGCTGGGTATCCGATTGTTGGCGGATCCATCCCAGGCGGGAGAGTCTGAGATTCTGTTTCTGGCCGTTAAACCGCAGCTCTTCCCGACGGTGGTGGCTGAGATGGGCCGGCTGTCCGCCACAGAGCTGGTGATCTCGATTATGGCCGGGATCCCCTTGCAGCAGTTGCAGCAGGCTTTTCCCAAACAAAAGGTGGTGCGCACGATGCCCAACACGCCGGCGCTGGTGGGGGCGGGCATAACGGCCATCAGCTACGGGCCAGGGGTGACGCCTATGCAGGTGGAGCAGGTGGAGAAGCTGTTTCGCGCGGTGGGCGAGGTGGTGACGGTGGCCGAAAGCCAGATGGATGCGGTGACGGCACTTTCGGGTTCCGGGCCGGGGTATCTGGCGGTGATTCTGGAAGGGCTGATCGACGGAGGGGTACAGGTGGGGCTGCCGCGTCCCATTGCTACCCAGTTGGCCCTGCAGACCTTGGCGGGTACTGCTGCCCTCTTGCAGCAAGAAAATCTGCACCCTGCCGTTCTCAAAGACCGGGTCACCAGTCCAGGAGGGACGACCATCGCCGGGATCCAAGCCTTGGAGCAGGCGGGGGTGCGGGGAGCCCTGATGCAGGCAGTGCGAGCGGCCTACGAGCGCTCTTGCCAGTTGCGGGGATCCTAGCGGGCCAGCAGCCCTTGCCACAGGGGACGGGTGATCCAATTCCATCCCACCTTGATCTGGTGTTCCAGGGTGGGGAGGCGAACCAAATAGGCAGTTCGCCGCGCCAAATAGCCCAGGGGTCCGGTCAGGGTGAGGCCGCCAAGGGCAGAAAGCACCGCCGTATCCACCCCCAGGCTGAGCATTTCCCCCAAGGAAAAGTAGCGAAAGGGCAAGAGAGGCCGCTCCTGGGTGAGCAAAGCCCAGAGGTTCCAGGCGCAATAACCGGCCTGTTGAAAAGCCGCTTGGGCCGTGGAGGGCACCGGCTGGCCTTCCGCATCCACCACTGCTGCTGCATCTCCCAAGGCGAAGATCTCTGGGAAGGTGGGGGTTTGTAGGGTGGACAAAACCTGTAGCCGTCCCCGCTCCGTTTTGGGCAGATCCAAATTGGCAATCACCGCTGCCGGTCGGGTTCCGACAGTCCACAGCACAGCATCCACAAGATCTGTGGCGATCTCCTGGGTCTCCAGCCGTTGCAGCTGCAGATGGAAGGGAGGGGCGCCGTTCTCGCCAAGGGCCTCGATGCCCAAGACCTTGGTTTGCAACTCCACCTGCACCCGCCGTTGGGCCAGCGCCTCTTGGGCCGCCTCCCGGCTGGAGGGAGCAAAGCCGGACAAGATTTGGGATCCCAACTCGATGAGGCGGATCCGTCCCCGCCAGCCCAGCCGATCCGCCAATTTGCAGGCCAATTCCACGCCACTAGCCCCTGCTCCTGCAATGGCCAGAGCCACAGGCTGAGCCGGATCCCGGTCTTCCAACGCCTTCAGGTGGGCGCGCAGCCGCTGAGCATCTGCCAGGGTGCGAAAGGGAAAAGCAAACTCCGCCGCTCCCGGAACGCTCTCCAGAGGGGTTTCTCCCCCCAGCGCCAGCACCAGCGCGTCGTACTCCAAGCTTTGCCCATCTTCCAGCTCCACGCGGCGGGCTTGAGGGTCAATGGCCTGGACAGATCCGCGGCGAAACTGCACCGATCCCGGGGGCAGCAGATCTTGAAAACGGGGGGCCACCTCCCAGTCTTCCATTTCTCCGGTGAGCAGCTCATAAAGCAGGGGGGCAAAGACGAACCGCTCCTGCCGATCGACCAAGGTGATCTGGGGTGGTTCTGGCCAGGGTTGCCGGCTCAGTTCCAAAGCTGTGTACAACCCGCCAAAGCCGCCCCCAAGAATGCAAATGCGATTCATGCTCGGATGGTTCACGTGACGTTATCAGACGTTATCAAAGTTGCGCGAAAGGCCCCGACTTAACAATCACACCCTGCTGATGCAGAAGGGGCAACGAGGGATGGCCCACCTTGGGCTTGAATTGATTTAAACTTTCCCGGCTAGACTTCTCCAGCGTAGTCTGTGTTGCCCCAGCTTTGCCAGCCCGGCACTTCTGACAGGGAAGCCCGTCGCTCGTCCAGCCAAGTTTGGAGAATTACCGCCGCCGACTGCTGATCGATTAAGCCCTTCTGGGCTTTGGCCGGGATCCCCGCCTCGCGCAGATCCCACTCCGCCTGCGCGGTGCTCAGGTATTCATTGACGGTAACAATGGGAAGATCCACGGCCACCTGCAAAGCGCGCACGAACCGCTGGACTTTGCGGGCCTGGGATCCCACCGACCCATCCGCCAGAAGGGGGATCCCCACCACCACCACGGTGGCCTGGCGGCGGCGGATCCACTCCTGCACTTGGGCAATATCCTCTGAGAGGGAACGGCGCTGGATCACCCCCAGGCCAGTAGCCAGCAGCCCCAGCCGGTCGGAGCCGGCCACGCCAATGCGGCGGTTGCCTACATCCAGCCCCAGCGCTGAAAGGGGATCCCTTGTGGCAGAATAGTTCAGGCTTATCGACATCCTTGCTGATCTTTATGGCTGCCTGGCCCCCTTTGGGGCTTGCAGTTTCCGTTCCCCTATCCTCTCTCGATGACCCTGTTTGGAGCAACACTCGATGACCAGCGCTACCCTGTCTCTCCCGAAGCATGAAGTGAAAGATCTGAGCCTCGCCCCCCTGGGCAAGCAACGGATCCAGTGGGCGGCGCGGGAGATGCCGGTGCTGGCCCAGATCCGGGAGCGCTTTGCTCAAGAAAAGCCCTTTGCCGGGCTGCGCTTGGTGGCCTGCTGCCACATTACGACCGAAACGGCCAACCTGGCCCTGGCTCTACAAGCAGGGGGGGCGGATAGCGTTCTCATTGCCAGCAATCCCCTCTCCACCCAAGACGATGTGGCCGCCAGCCTGGTGGCGGACCATGGCATTTCGGTGTTTGCCCTCAAAGGAGAAGATGTGGCCACCTACCGCCGCCATGTCCAGATTGCCCTAGATCACCGCCCCAACCTGATTATCGACGATGGCGGAGATGTGACGGCGGAGCTGGTGCAGCACCGTCAGGAGCAACTGTCGGAGCTCATCGGCACCACGGAAGAGACCACCACTGGCCTGGTGCGCCTTAGGGCCATGCTCAAGGCGGGGGTGCTCAGCTTCCCGGTGATGACCGTCAACGACGCCGAGACCAAACACCTGTTCGACAACCGCTACGGCACCGGCCAATCCACCCTGGACGGGATCCTGCGCTGTACCAACATCCTTCTGGCCGGGAAGACGGTGGTGGTGGCTGGCTACGGCTGGTGCGCCAAGGGAGTGGCCATGCGGGCCCGCGGCATGGGATCCCAGGTGATTGTCACGGAAGTCAACCCGGTGCGGGCTCTGGAGGCGGTGATGGACGGCTTCCGGGTGATGCCGATGGAAGAAGCCGCTGCTCTGGGGGACATCTTCATCACCGTCACCGGCAACAAGCACGTGATTCGCGGCGAGCACTTCGACCGCATGAAGGATGGGGCGATGGTCTGCAACGCCGGCCACTTTGACATTGAAATCGACCTGGTGGCGCTGCAGGAGCGGGCCGTCTCCCGACAGACGGTGCGCCCCTTTGTGGAAGAATACCGTCTGCAGTCGGGCAAGTCAGTGTTGGTGCTGGGGGAAGGCCGCCTGATTAACTTGGCTGCTGCCGAAGGGCACCCCGCCAGCGTCATGGACATGAGCTTTGCCAACCAGGCCCTGGCCTGCGAATACCTGGTGAAAAACCGGGGCCGCTTGGCCCCAGGGCTTCACCCCATTCCTCTCGAGGTGGACGAGGCCATCGCCCGCCTCAAGCTCAAGGCCATGGGGATCCAAATCGACAGCCTCACTCCAGAGCAGATCGAGTACGGCAACACGTGGACTGCCGGGACTTAAGTGGGTTTTGGGAATTCAATCGGGAGCTGAGTCTGGGATCCCAAGCAGCAGGGCTAGCGTGCTCCCCCCAACCTCGAGCCAGGAGGGGATTCCTAGATTCTGTGAACCTGCGACCAAACGCGGGTGGGCAGACCCCAGACGTAGATGAAGCCTTCTGCCGCTTTGTGGTCGAACTGGTCTCCTGCGCCGTAGGTGGCCAGCTCTGGGTTGTAAAGAGAGTAGGGAGAGCGACGGCCCACACAGACCGCCTGGCCCTTGTGCAACCGCATCCGCACGACACCGGTGACGCTTTTCTGGGTGGCGCGGATAAAGGCGTCCAGAGCCTCCCGCAGCGGCGAGTACCAAAGGCCGTTGTAGATCAACTGGCTGTAGGTGGTCTCGATGCCGTACTTGTAATGGATGACATCGCGGGTGAGGGTGAGGCTTTCCAGCTCGCGGTGGGCTTGGATCAAGACCATTAGAGCAGGGCACTCGTAGATCTCCCGCGACTTGATCCCCACCAGGCGGTTTTCAATCATGTCGATGCGGCCCACCCCATGCAGGCCAGCTAAGGAGTTGAGCTGCTCGAAGAGGGCTTTGGGACTGAGGCGCTGCCCATCCACCCCGACAGGGATCCCTTGCTCGAACTCAATCTCCACGTAGGCGGGCTCGTCGGGTGTCTGGGAAATAGGCCGGGTGAGGGCATACACTTCCTCCGGCGGCTCCCGGTCGGCATCTTCTAGGATGCCGGCTTCAGCGCTGCGGCCCAAAATGTTGAGGTCGATGCTGTAGGGGCTGGACTTCTGCACGGGCATGGGGATCCCGTAGCGCTCCCCATAGGCAATGGTCTCCTCGCGGGTCATCCCCCACTCGCGGGCAGGGGCCAACACTTTGAGCTGGGGATTTAAAGCAGCAATAGCCAGATCAAAGCGCACCTGGTCGTTGCCTTTGCCGGTGCAGCCGTGGGCCACCGCATCGGCGCCCACCTCTTCCGCCACTTCCACCAGCAGCTTGGCAATCAGCGGTCGGGCCAGTGCCGTAGAGAGAGGGTAGCGCTGCTCGTAGAGGGCGTTGGCCTGGATGGCCGGGAAGGCATAGTCGGTAATGAGGGCCTGGACAGCCTCCCGCACCAGAGATTGCTCTGCCCCCGCCCTGAGGGCTTTGGCCTGAATGGCCTCCAGCTCCGCCCCCTGCCCCAAGTCGACTGCCAGGGCCACCACCGATTCCACCCCCCACTCGTGCTTGAGATAGGGAATGCAGACGGAAGTATCCACCCCGCCTGAATAGGCCAATACCACCTTCTTTGCCCGTCCCATGGGATCCCGCCGTTGCCGTTAAAAAGTTGCTAGCCCATTATGCCCTGTGGCAGGGATCCTGGCTGGCCTCAATGTCGGTTTCCTCAGCTATTCTCAAGGGGATTTCTCCTGCCGGGGAAAGGCCGGGGGTGTGAGTGAGCATGGCTGGCAAAAAGACGGCTGCGGCGTGCCGGGGATCTGAGCCCAAGCGAACTGTGGGGCTGGGGATCCTGTCGCTGCTGAGCTTTGTGGCCGGGATGGGGTTTGCCGCCCTCTCCCAGCCAGAGGTGGGATCCCCTGTTGCCGTCTCCGAGCCGGAGGTGCCCCGTTTTACCGCCCACGGTTGGCCCTTGTTGGATCCCTTGCCGCAGCCGGACGAGATTTGGGAGTGCGAGCTGGTGGTGGTGGGCGGATCCCTGGGAGGGGTGGCAGCGGCAGGCCATGCCATGCGAGGGGGGGTGCAGACCTGTCTCATCGAGCTCACCCCTTGGCTGGGGGGTCAGATTACCTCCCAGGGGGTATCGGCCATTGATGAATCGCTGCCGATGCGGCAGCGGGGCAATTTTTCCCGCCACTGGCTGGAGTTCAAGGCCTTGATCGAAAGCCAGCCGGTGCATCTGCCGGCCTGGACAGGGATCCCGCCGGGAACCCGCGTATCCGAGATCAACAGCTGCTGGGTGGGAGGGCTGTGTTTTCCGCCCCAGGCGGGGCTGCAGGCGGTGGAAACCTGGCTGCAACAGGCAGCTCAAAATGCCCCCAACAGCCGCTGGGCTACCCAAACGGCTTTTAAGGGGGCCACCTTCAGCGCCGATGGATCCCAGATTGAAAGCATTTACGCTGTGCAGCGGCAGCCGCGGGATCCCAACTTTGTGCCACCGGGACGGCTGTGGCGGGAGCTGGTGAGCTGGTACAGTTGGCAGGAAACGGAGGTGTTCGCCAAGCGAGTGCTGCGTCTACAAGCGCCGCCGGGCCGCCCACTCTTCGTGATCGATGCCACCGATACCGGAGAGCTGGTGGGCTGGGCCGGGATCCCCTATCGGCTGGGTTCGGAAGGGCGAGACGTGACCGGAGAGCCCAATGCCGCCCCCGCCAGCAACCCGGAGTGCACTCAAGCCTTTACCTTTCCCTTCGTGCTGGCCATCCACGACGATGGCGGGCGCTCCCGCGCCGAGCTGGTCCAGCTGCAGCCGGGCTATTCCCGCGCCGAACACCGCCGCGAGTTCGACATGGAGGGTTTCCCCACCTTCAGCGGCCAGAGCTTTTTCAATTACCGCCGCATCGTCAGCAAGGGCCGCCGGGATCCCTTCTACAGCACGCCTGTTCCAGGCGACCTGACGCTGGTGAACTGGAACCGCGGCAACGACTGGGGGATCATGAACCCGCCCCTGATCCTGACGGAAGAGCGGCTAGTGGCCTCAGGGCAGCGCCACAACTGGCTGGGGGGCCTGGATGTCTCGGCCATCAAAGATGGAGAAAACCACGCCCTGCTGTTTGCCGAGTGGCTGATGGAAACTCAATCCCGCTCTGGCTATCCCCTCTCCTTGGTGTTTGCCGAAGAGTCCTTGCTGGGCACTCGCTCTGGCCTTAGCCTCTACCCCTACATCCGCGAAGGTCGGCGCATCCTGGGGCGAGCTGCCTACGGCCAAGCAGAGTTCATGATGTTGGAGCAGGATATTCGCGTCGGCACCGCCGGGGGGCGGGACTTCAGACCTACCGTGGTGGGGGTTACCCACTACGCCATCGATATCCACGGCTGTCGCTACCGCAACTGGGAGCCCTCTCTTTCGGCCAGCTCCGCGCCAGTCAACGAGTTTTCCGTCCGTCCCATTCTCATTCCCTTGGAAGCCCTGATCCCGCAGAAGGTGGATAACCTGCTCATCGGCGGCAAAGGGATCGCCGTCAGCCACATTGTCAACGCCGCCACCCGCGTGCATTACGGTGAATGGACCATCGGCTCGGCAGCAGGCCTGACCGTGGCTTGGCTGCGCAGTCAAGCTCCCGGCCTGATCCCAGCTCAGATCGTACCGCAAGGCAAAATAGCCGATTTACAGCTCTACCTGGTCTCCCATGGGCAAAGACTGCAATGGTGAACCCAGAGGACACCGTCTCAGCGCGAACGACAGATCCCCACCCAATCGACCCAATTTTTCCGATATCGGGGCCCTAGCCCTCAGAGGGAAGTGAATCGGGATCCCTGCCTGCGCGGGCATCTTCGCTACTTTTGCCATAGCGCTGCTGCCGCCACCACACCAACAGGGGGCTGGCGATAAAAATGCTGGAATACACCCCCAAAGTAAAGCCAATGAGCAGGGCAATGGCAAACCCCTTCAAGGTAGCTCCCCCGAAAATGGCGATGGCAACTAGGGGCAGCATCGTCGTCAGGGTGGTGTTCAGGGAGCGGGCAAAGGTCTGGTTCAGAGATAGGTTTACCACCTCGGCCAGGCTGACCTTGCGGCTCACCAGGCGCAGATTCTCGCGGATGCGGTCGTAGATGACCACGGTGTCGTTGACGGAAAAGCCGATGATGGTCAGCAGCGCCACCACAAACAGGCTGTCCGCCTCCATACCCACCGTCAGGCCCAAAAGGGCAAATAGCCCTGTGGTCAACACTACATCGTGCAGCAGCGCCACAATGGCAAACACCGCGTAATCCCACTGAAAGCGCAGGGCCAGATACACCACAATCAGGCCGAAAGAGATAAGCACGGCCACGATGCCGGAACGCAAGAGCAAACGCCCCACCGTCGGGCCAACCGTCTCGACCAGGTTGCGCTCGAAGGGAGCAATCTCCTGCCGCAGGGTGGCTTCCACGGCCAGCCGCTCTTGCTCAGTCAAGGGGGGCATGCGGATCAGGGCTTCCTGGCCCGTTTGGGTGTCCAGCTGGATGATGCTGGTGCCCAGGTTGTGTTCCTGCAGCGCCCGTCGCAGCTCCTCGGTGGTGACAGGCCGCTCAAAGCTCAGATCCAGCAAGGTGCCGCCGGAAAAATCCAACCCCAGCCGCAGGGGAGTTCCCAGAGAAGCCAGGGAAAAGGCCATGCTGACCAGCCCCACCAGCAGCACCGCCAAGGACAAGCTGAACCACAGCTTGCTCCGTCCAACAATGTCGAAGCGATAGTCGAGCAACCGAGAGGCGGGATCTACGGGGGATAGCTCTTGAGCCGTCATGATTGGGCCGCCTCCATCCGAACGCCGTAAAACTCAGGTTTGCGCAAGCTGGGGATCCCCATTGCCGCCAAGAGCAGGCTACGGGTGCAGGTGATGGCCGTAAAGAAGCTCACCAGAATGCCAATGCCCAGGGTTACCGCAAACCCTTTCACCAGTCCCATCCCCAGCCAGAAAAGCACGCCACAGACCAAAAGGGTAGTCACATTGCTGTCCAGGATGCTGCTGAAGGCGCGGTTAAACCCTTCCGAAATGGACTTGTAGATGGATTTGCCGGCCCGCAACTCTTCTTTAATGCG
The DNA here is from genome assembly GCF_054058915.1 of Thermostichus sp. MS-CIW-41. Lineage (NCBI taxonomy): Bacteria > Bacillati > Cyanobacteriota > Cyanophyceae > Thermostichales > Thermostichaceae > Thermostichus > Thermostichus sp. MS-CIW-41. Next base: position 79,600 of record NZ_JBSSBO010000003.1, on the reverse strand, counting down.
CTCGAAGATCAGCACATTGGCATCCACCGCCATGCCGATGCTGAGGATAAAGCCGGCGATCCCCGGCAGAGTCATGGTTACCCCCAGCAGTTGGAAGAGAGCAAAGGTACAGAGGGCGTAGATAAGCAGAGCAATGTCCGCAATCAGCCCTGGCAGGCGATAGTAGGCCACCATAAAGAGGAAAACCAGCACCAGGCCCCCGATCCCGGCATAGAGGCTGCGGCGCACGCTCACTTCCCCCAAAGTGGCCCCGACGGTGCGATTTTCGATCACCTGAATGGGAACCGGCAGCGCTCCTGCCCTGAGCTTGACCGCCAAGTCAGTGGCGGTTTCCACCGTAAAATTGCCCGTGATCACCGCCGTCCCGCCGGTGATGCCGGTGCGGGCAAACTCCGGCCCCACGATCGGGGCACTGATCAACACGTCGTCCAGAAAAATGCCCAATGGACGTTCTGTTCCGGCCAGATCTCGGGTGAGCTGAGTAAATTTTTCTGCCCCCTCCGGCTTGAACTCCAGCAGCACCTCCCAACTCTGGGATCCGCGGCGAGGGGCTTGGGGATAGGCATTGCGCAGCAGATCCCCGGTGAGGCCGACCCGCTCAAACAGAGTATCCGGATCCTCCCCCGCTGTTATCTCTCCCCGCTCGTTGCGGGGCAGCGCGCCGACGGGAACCAAGCCCTTGCGAAACTCCAGTTGGGCTGTATCTCCAAGGAGAGCAATGGCCCGATCCGGATCCGCCACCCCCGGCAACTGCACGAACAGGCGGTCTTGGCCGCTGATCTGCACCAGAGGCTCAGCCACCCCCAGCCCGTTGATCCGCTGCTGGATGACGGCCTCTACCCCCTGCATCACTTCGGGGGTGATTTCAGGCACCTCCTCGGTGGGCACAGCTTGTAGCGTGAGCTGGGTTCCTCCCTTGAGGTCAAGGCCAAGGCGAACCTCCCGGCTGAAGCCCAGGTAAACGAGGGCAACCACCACGGCCAAGATGAAGATCAGCCCTCGCAAAAAGGAGAGCCGACTGAGCCACGAAGCTGAGAATTGGGTCATAGGTCTGAAAGAACGAGGAACGCTGGCAGACTCGATGTAAACTACGTAAACTACCCGACCCTACACCGCCTTAGCAGTGTAGCGCGGGCTTTCAGTAGCCCTGAGCTTGCTCTGCTCTACCAGAGAACAAAACAGGCCCGAACCTCTAGGCTGGTTTACGACAGCCCCCAAAAGCGCAATCACATTCGCACCATTCAAATCCGCATCCCCTTCCCATCCACAGTGTCCACACTTAAACTGCTTCCCACTGCGATAGGATTGCGCAGGGTCGGGATGAATGTGCAAACACCGGTGGCAGGTCTGCGACGTGTAGGCAGGCGGCACCAGAATCAAAGCAACCCCCGCACGCAGAGCCTTGTACTCCAAAAATTGACGGAGTTGATAAAACGCCCAACTATTTGCCCGCCTACGCTCTGTCTTGCTGCGTGGCTGTTGATTGACCCTTTCCCGAATCCCTGTCAAGTCTTCCAGAGCAATAGCGCTGTTGGTAGCTTTTGCCCTAGAGACAATAGCTTTGGAGATGCGATGATTGACCCACGTTTTTGCTACGCAACGCTGACGCGACTGAAAGCGTCTTTCCTTGCCAGACAGCCGTTGCAACAGTTCTCTGCATCTGCGCCGCGAACTGCGGGTGCCCTTACTGGCTTTGCGTTGAAGTACCGCCCTCAACCGCGAGTGATGGTCTCGGACTTTGTTCAACTGCTGTCCATTCCAGTTATCTCCTTCCGATGTATGAGCAATATCCGTCCTTCCCAAATCCACGCCCAGCACTCTATCCGTGCCTTGCGGTGGGCACGGTTCCGTTTCCACACAGATTTGAATGGAGTAGAAACCGTCTTTGCGCTTGACCAGAGTGGCGGATTTGGGGTTGGAGCCTGCCAACTGTTCTCTCTGGTAACGGCCAATCGCCAGCTCAAAGCGCTCTCGACCCCCAACCGTGGTCAGCGACACCGTCCAGTCTTTCTCGCGAAACGAAAAGATACGGGCATCGTAGGTCGCAAAGCCTCTCTTGAACGCTTTGACCGGACGGTTTTTCTGTCGGGCAACTTTACGGGCACCGGCCAGCCGTCTGCAGACCTGCTGGTCGCGTAAGCGGGACGTAGTCCTTGCCAAGTTACTGGACAAGCCGAACCGGGCCTGGATTTGGCGGTAGCACAGAGATTGAAGTTTAACGGCGTTAACTACCTTCTCTGGTGTGTTTTGGTTGACCCAGTTCAAGGCTTGGCCGAAAGCAGCCAAGGTCGCGTCCAATTTGGCGGCTTGCGACTGGGACACCTTGAGCTTGCAGGAGACGGTCAGGACTTGGGTCATGGTTCTATCGTAACTTCCGCATTCCTCCCGACCCTCGTCCTACGGACAGAGGGCGGGGCTCCTGCGCTAGTAAGCTGGACTTTCTGATCCTATCGCAGACGGGATCCCTTGCTTGGCAAGGCGGAAAACGGCAAAGCCGGTGGCGCTGCCCCGACAAAATGGCCCTTGGGATCCACCGCAAAGGCAACCCCCAGCTCGATGAAGACGGGTACTGGGCTATCCCTTTGGGCAGAGCGGATGAAGTTCAAAGCCGTTATTGTTGGAAAGATTATTCAAAGACTCCCCCTGGTTTGCGCCGACCCTAGGTTAGGCTATTGCCATCCCGGGGGAGCAAGAAACACCGCTGCTCTGCCCCAAAGTCCGCGAGTTGAGTTAAGGAAGGTTGAGGTGAAGGGGAGACTGACCTGCCATTTCCCTGTGCTGCTACTGGCCCTGCCTCTGTGGGGATCCCCGACCTGGGCCGGAGAGTATTTCACCGAGGAAGTCACCAGCCCCAGCCTGGAGATCGTTCATGGCTGGCGGCAGGAGGTGTACGGCATTGGGGTTACCATCACCAACACCAGCCTCGGCTCCTTTCGGGTGCCCTTGGAAATTGATATGGAGGATCGGACTAGCTGTGAGCGGGCCGACTTGGTGCTGACGAACAATCGCATCATGCCGATGGGATCCTTTCAAGACTGCATTCTCAACATCTTTCCCTACCTGGATAAGTTCATCAACCAAGAAGTCGCCAGCATCCGAGTCACCCTAAAAGGGCCAGCTCCCCTCCTGGAAATTCCGGTAGAGGAGTCGGATCGACTGATTTTGGCCCAGGTGGCCAACCAATCGCGGGAAGCCTTTGTTTTCTTTCAGCAGGAGTTGGCCCGTGTTTTGGAGCTGCTGAGGCAGTCGGATCCCAAGCAAAGCGAGACGGCCCCACAGCCTGGCACCCCAGTTCCGACCGCCACCCCAGCCGAGTCTGCCGCTAGCCCAGGAGATTTTGTAATCGTGGGATCCATTCGGGAAGAACGAGTGGGGGCCGGTAGCCGCCTAAGCGTGGAAGCGATCAACCGCAGCACCCGCACGGTTCTCAACGCCCGTGCTCGTTTCACCTTCTATCGGGGAGAAGAAGTTGTCGATACGCGAGTGGCAGCATTTGAGCCCAGCGACGTGCCCCCCGGACAAAGGGCCTCCGCCAGTGTGCTGAAAACCGAGGCCAATTGGGATCGCGTCACGGTGACCTTCCAGTGGCAGTAGGGTTACTTCAGGGAGCCAAAGCGTTGCCGCGAATCAGGCTGCCCAGGGTTTTGACCGTGATCTTGAACTGCACCCAAGGGCTCATGGGCACTACCGTCTTGTAGAGGTAGCTGTCAAAGGTCATCCTCTGCACGTCCCGGTCGGCGCACATCTCCACAAAGGCTTCGCGGGTGGCATTGGAACGGTAGAACACTCGCTGCAGGATGTCCAAGACCTTGTAGGTCAGGCCGTACTGGCGATCCCAGCGCTTGAGATACAGTTTTAGATCCTCCTCTGTGGGAATGCGCTTGCCGCCGTTGGAGGTCTCGACGATGGTCTCGGCGCACATGCGGCCTGACTTGGCGGCAAAATAGATCCCTTCGCCGCTGGATTTGGTTACGTATCCCGCCGCATCTCCCACCAAAGCAGCACGGCCCACCACGCGGCGCGGGCGGGGATGCTCTGGGATCGGATGGGCTTCCACCTTGATCACCTGGCCTCCTCGAATCCGCTCGGCAGCACGGGCGCGGATCCCAGCTTGCAACTTTTGGATGTGGGCCTGGTTTGCCCTCATGGTGCCGGTGCCCACGGCTACATGGTTGGACTTGGGAAACACCCAGGCATAAAAGTCTGGAGAAACATCGTCCCCCACATACATTTCTGCCCGCTCTGCGTAGTAGGCCATTTTGTCGTCCGGGAGCCGGATGCGCTCCTGAAAGGCCAGCGCATAGTTGTAGTCGCCAGCACCAATGGCTTCTGCCACCTTGGAGTGGAACCCATCCGCCCCGATCACCACATCCACAGCCAAAGAACGCGGCACCCCTTGCCTCGATCCGTCGGAAAAATCGTTGTAGTGCAGGATGTAGGGATCCCGGCCATTCTGGGGGATTTCCAGATGCATTACCTTGCCGTTGATCAGCTCCGCCCCTTTTTGGTGGGCACGATTGCGCAAGAAGGCATCCAAGATCTCGCGGCGGCACATGCCGATGTATTCGTTTTCCTTTTCAAGGGCGATATCCACCTCATAGTTGGAGGGGGAGATCATCTTCATCTTGCGCACTTTGCGGTCGATGATCTCGGGGGGAAGGTCAAATTCTGAGACCATACAGAGAGGAATGGCGCCCCCACAGGGCTTAGCGTTGTCCAGCTTCCGCTCAAACAAAAAGGTTTCAATTCCCGCTTGGGCTAGAACTTCAGCAGCAGAGGCTCCGGCTGGGCCGCCCCCCACAACAGCAACTCTCAGACTCAAGGTGCTCTCCTCGATGCAAGTGCAACTGGCTCATCAGACAGCAGGCATCCTACCACAGCTCCTCAGAAGCATTGCGGACCTTGACGAAGTGTTGCAGAGTGGAGGGCTCGCGCTCGCTGTGTTTCTACAAAAGGCCCCGCCGCATTTGATCCCAGAGGTTGAGATAGGACTCGGCTTCGGCTGAGCTCAAGGGGCGCCAGATCTCCGAGCGTTGCCAAGTGGAGATTTGCAAGTCGGCTCTGCGTTGCAGGCGGGGGGCAAGTTGAGCCAGATCCAGCGGCAAAACCGAAGGGATCCCGCTCAGATTGACCAAGCGGGGGGCAAATTCAGGATTCAAGACAAAATCAAGCCAGTCAGCCAACAGGGATCCGGAATCTGTCTGGGTTGATTCTGTGTGGGCATTGTCTTCGACGTGGGGTCGCACCCAGACATCCCACCAGATGGCGGATCCGGAGGCCGGGATCACCACTGCCAGCTCAGGGTAGTTGGCTTGGGTGGCGTAGAGATCCTGCGACCAGCCCACGGCCACCCAGCTATCGGCCAAGCGCAAGATGGGCAGGTAGTCAGAAGAGGTGTAAGTTAAAACCTGGCGATGCAGGGATCCCAGCTCTTGCCGTAATTCCACATCCTCAGGGTTGAGGGGATCGTTGTAGGAGCGGCCCATTTTCTTTAGGGTTAGCCCAATCACCTCCCGCGGGTGATCCGGCAGAGTCAGTTTGCCGGCCAGCTCAGGCCGCCACAGATCCGCCCAGTCCCGAATGGGCTCCCTCACCCGATCCCGGCGGTAGGCAATGGCCGTTACCCCCCAGCGCCAGGGCACACCCCAAGTCTGCCCTCCCCGGCGTGCCGCAGCTTGCCAACGGGGATCCAGATTCTGCCATCGTTCTCCCAGCAGGCTTTCCGGTAGCGGATCCAGCCAACCGGCAGCAATGGCCCGATCCAATCCGTCGGCCCCCAACAAACTCAAAGCCGCCACCGGCAGCCGCCGCCGGAACCATCCCCCCGGATCCCACCAGGCTGCATCAGCCGGCTGGACGCTTTGCTGCAGATAGGCCAACAACTGATCCCGCTCATCCAACAGTTGCAGCCGAAAGCGGGCCTGGGTGCGGCGGCGAAACTCGTTGAGCAAACTGGCGGGGATCCCTTGCTTGAGCGCCACGACAAGAGGCAGGTGTGCATCCGGCCCCCCACATCCTGCCGCCATTAGCCCCAGCAGGATCCCCTGTAGAAGCTCACGTCGGCTCAGCCGTATCTCGCCCACGACAGTACCGCTCCACCAGAATGAGAGCCACCAGATCATCGTAAGCCTTGGCGGGCACCCGCATCCCCTTGGGCAACAGCCGCTCCCATCCCTGCGGTGGGTGAAAATCCCAGTAGCGCTGACGGGCCTCTTGGGAGCTGTGCCGCTCATCCACCAGGACAATCTGCTGCGGGGGGAGGATCGATTCCAGTTGAGACTTCCAGGCTTGGGCCGTCGTCTGATTGCCCAGGATCACTTGCTCCGCCTGAAACTGTTGCCGGAGCGTTTGTAGTCTAGACAGCGCTGCCGCGGAAGGGACCACCTCCCGGTGTAAAACCTTCAGCTCCATTGGCGCAAGCGCCTGCACCTGCACCACAGCTATGCCGCACTTGTCGCGCCCTGGGTCGAAACCGATCAGCACTCGTTGGCTCTTCAGTCTTGCCGGGTGGAGTGGATCCGTCATCCCTCAGGACGCCCCGCCTGCTGAGCCCCAGAAGAGCCGGGTTGACCAGAAGCTTCCGCCATCAGAAAACTCACCCGCAATGGCCCCGCTGTGTAGATGTCGGTGTCGGCAACCAGCTTCACATCCAGAGGGGTGGTGCTCTGGCGGAGATGCTGCACAACCTCCAGAAACTTGACCTGGGAGAACTCCCCCACAGTGCCGGTGATGGGATCCGAGAGGAGCCCCTCCTCCTGCGAGCGCTGATTGGCCTGGTTCAGCAGCCCCAGCAGTTGCTGTTGGATTTGATTTTCGCTCAAACCCGGTTGAATCACCCCGTGGGCCAGCACGGATCCCTTGGGGAAGATCCGCTGGTTGGGGTAAATCTGCACGAGCACAGGCACAGGCTCCCCCTTGAGCCGGTTGGTAACAGAGAGAATGCGCACCGCCCAGCTACCGGGTTCTCGCAACTTCTCCAGGGCTTGGTCGGCATCCTCCCGGCGGATCAGGATCGCGTTTTCCAGAGGGGGCATGGGCTGGGATCCAAGGGCAAGGGCTCGCTGTTCCGCCTGGGCCAAAAGTTGCTCAAACTGCCGCCGGATCGCCTCTGGTTTTGCCCCTCTTGGAGCCTCCACAACTCCTGTTGCCAAAACTTCCCCCGCCAAGATGGCCAGTTCCCCCCGCCGCAGCCGCACCGCCAATTGGTTGAGCTGCTCGATCTCCTGCTCAAGCTGGTTTTTCTGGTTCTCCAGTTGGGTTAAGGCCGCCTGCACCACATCCAGGGAGCGCTCCAGTTGATCTCGATCCAGTTGCAGGGCTTGTTTTTGCGACTCCAGGGTGGCAATCATCTGCCGGGCTGACTCCACCTCTGCCTTCACCGCCTCCAACTCGGCCTGAGCTCGATCCAGACTGGGCTGCACCTTGGCCAGTTGCTCGTTGGCTGCCGCCAGCTTGGCCTCCGCCTCCTGCCGCTCCTGCAGCGCCACCGCCAGTTGATCGCGCACTTCGCTCAGGCGGGTTTGGGCTGCCGACTGCTGGCTGCGAAATTGATCCAGATCCATCTTGAGGTGGTCTCGCTCAACCCTGAGAGCGGCATTTTCCGCTTCCAAGAGGGCTTTTTGGCGGTTGAGGGCCCGCAGCTCTTGCTCCGCCTGGGCAATTTGGTTGGTGTAGCTGAACAGGGCCTCCGACAGAGAGCGGTTGAGGAGCAGCAGTGTGCCCAAAGTCAGGGCGGAGATGCTCACGCCGGTCACCACGGCCACCAGAATGGCGGTATGGCGGGGGCGCAGGTTAAACCAGGTAAGGCGCTTTTTGCCAATGCGGTAGCCCACCCGATCCCCAACAACGGCAATCAGGCCACTGACAACCAACATGTAGAGGATTAGCAGTACGCCTTGCATATTCCCGGATCCCTGCCATGGAAATCTTAGCAAGGTTGCCCTGAGGATTTTGCAAGTTGCTGGGAGATAGATTTCGGCGCTGTTTTGTAGGGATTTTTGGGGGTTCTAATCCGCGTAGAGGAGCCGCTCCACCGCCGCCACAATATCTGCAGGTTGCACGATGGTGGCCGCCTCCAGCGTGCCGTTGTAGGGGGTGGGAATGTCCTGCGAAGCCAAACGCATCACCGGCGCATCCAGCTCATCGAACAGTTCTTCCATGATGCGAGCTGTCAGTTCCGCCCCAATGCCACCCGATTTCATGTCTTCCTCAACAATGATCACCCGATGGGTTTTGCGCACCGAAGCGGCAATGGTTCCCATATCTAAAGGTTTCAGCGAGATTAAATCGATCACCTCAGGGTCGATCTCCTGCTGCACCAAAGTGTCCACGGCCTTGAGCACGTGGTAGCGCATGCGGGAGTAGGTGAGCAGGGTAACATCGGAGCCGGATCGGACGATTTCGGCTTTGTCCAGAGGCAAAAGGTATTCCTCTTCTGGCAGATCTTCTTTCAAGTTGTACAGGAGCACATGCTCGAAAAAGAGAACGGGGTTGTCGTCGCGGATGGCGGACTTGAGCAAGCCCTTGGCATTATAGGGAGTTGAACAGGCCACGATCTTAAGCCCGGGCACCGCTTGGAAGTAGGCCTCTAGCCGCTGCGAGTGTTCTGCTCCCAACTGACGACCCACCCCGCCCGGCCCGCGGATGACCATCGGGATCTTGAAGTTGCCCCCAGAAGTGTAGCGAAGCATACCGGCATTGTTGGCAATTTGGTTGAAGGCCAGGAGCAGAAAGCCCATGTTCATCCCTTCCACCACCGGGCGCAAGCCGGTCATGGCTGCCCCAATGGCCAAGCCGGTAAAGCTGTTCTCGCAGATGGGGGTATCCAGCAGGCGCATCTCCCCGTACTTGCGATACAGGTCTTTGGTGACTTTGTAGGAGCCACCGTAATGGCCGACATCTTCTCCCAAAACAAACACGTTGGGATCCCGGGCCATTTCTTCGTCGAGGGCAGCACGCAAGGCGTTGTAAAGGAATGTCTCGGCCATAGAGGTTCAATATCGCTAAACCCTCATTAAACCATTTTGCCGGCATGGATCCCCTTGCAGCTGACTTGATAGGCTGAGCTCAGAATTCTGGCTCAAAGGGATGGCGACCTTCCCCACAGCTTTCCTCAGCACTCTCTTTCCCCTGGAACATGGGGATCGTCCGTCTTCTCAAGATAAAGACACCATGAGCATTCCACGGCCCAAACTGGCGCTGACCTTGGGGGATCCCGCGGGAATTGGGCCGGAAATTGTGCTCAAGGCGCTGGCGGATCCTGAGGTGCAGTCTTGCGCCCACATCACGGTTGTAGGGGATCGGCAGGTTCTAGAAGCCACCTATCGCCTGCTGAGAGATCGGTCGCCGGCTCCATTGGCCCATCCGGCAGGGATCCCGATGCTGGAATGCGACACAGGCTTTCGGTTACAGCCTGGCTGTATTGGTCAAGGGGATGCTGACAGTGGTGGGGTCAGTTTTGTTTACCTGAAAACGGCAGTCGAACAGACGCTGCGGGGCGAGTTTCAGGGGATCGTGACAGCGCCCATCGCCAAGTATCTCTGGCATCGAGCCGGCCATCGGTTCCCTGGTCAAACAGAAGTTTTGGCCCAGCTGAGTCGGTCTGAGCACTACGGGATGATGTTTGTTGCCCGTTCCCCCCACAGCGGTTGGCAGATGCGGGTTTTGCTGGCCACCACCCATATTCCCCTCGGCCAGGTGCCCACCGTGCTGACCCCAGAGCGGGTGCGGACAGCGCTGGATTTGCTGGTGGGATCCCTGCGCCACACCTTTGGGATCCGGGATCCTGTGATTGCAGTAGCCGGCCTGAATCCCCATGCCGGCGAACAGGGGCAACTGGGATCGGAGGAAAAAGAATGGCTGACCGAGCTGCTGCGCACCTATGCCCACGCCCAAATTTGGGGGCCGCTTCCCCCCGACACCCTGTGGGTGGCTCCCGCGCAAGCCTGGCATGGCCAGGGATCCCCAACTGTGGCAGATGCCTACTTGGCTCTCTATCATGATCAAGGTTTGATCCCGGTGAAGATGCTGGCTTTTGACCGGGCAGTCAACCTGACAATTGGGTTGCCTTTTGTTCGCACCTCTCCCGATCATGGCACCGCCTTCGACATTGCCGGCCAAGGGGTGGCCCGATGCGAGAGCCTCAAGCAGGCGATCCTGCTGGCGGCAGAACTGCTGGGCAAAAACCCCCAATCCCCTGAGGGAAATGCCGTCTGTACCCGACAATCTGAGGCCGTTTCTCGTTTCCAGGGGGTGATTTGATGGGAGTTGCTGGCATCACCTCAGCCGCAATGCTCTACCGTCGCTTTGGGCGCACCCAACAGCTGGTCTCGGTTTTTTCTCTGGGCAGCATGCGCTTGGTCAATGTGCCCAGGGATCAAGCTCAGGCAACCGTTGAGGCAGCCCTAGCCGCAGGGATCAACCACATCGAAACGGCTCAGGCTTATGGCCATGCCGAGGTGCTCTTGGGCGAGATTTTGCAAACCCTGCCCTTTTCACGCCATCAGTTGATTCTGACCAGCAAACTCACTCCCACAGATGGGTTGCGAGAGCGGCTTCAGGGATCCCTGCGCCGTCTGCGGGTGGATTACCTGGATCAATTTGCCTTTCATGGCATCAACTTGCCGGAACATCTGGAGTGGGTGCTGCAGAAAGGGTTGCCGATTCTCAAGCAGCTCCAGCAAGAAGGCTGGGTGCGCTACATTGGTTTTTCCACCCATGGATCCCTGGAGTTAATTTTGCAGGCCATCCAGACAGGATGCTTTGACTTTGTTAATTTGCACTATCACTTTTTCCAACAGCGCAATGCACCGGCCCTAGAAGCGGCTGCCCAGCAAGATATGGGCGTGTTCATCATTTCTCCTGCCGATAAAGGGGGAATGCTCTATCGCCCGCCCCAACACCTGCAGGAGTGCTGTGCACCTTTCAGCCCCTTGGAGTTTGCCTATCGTTTTTTGCTGGCGGATCCCCGTGTTCACACCCTCAGCCTGGGCATCACCCATCCTGAGGAGCTACAGGTGGCCTTGTCGGCTTTACAGGATCCCGACCGTTGGTGGGTGGATGGCCCTCAGATTCAGGAGCGGTTGCGCCAAGCCGAGCAGGAACGCTTGGGATCCAGCCGCTGCACCCAGTGCTACGCCTGCCTGCCCTGCCCAGAAGGGATCCACATTCCCGAAGTGCTGCGTTTGCGCAACTTGGCCATTGCCCACGAAATGACGGAGTTTGCTCGGTACCGCTACAACATGTTCGGCCAAGCTGGGCATTGGTTTCCGGGGTCACCTGCCGACCGCTGTACCGAATGCGGTGACTGCTTGCCCCGCTGCCCAGAGCATCTGCGGATCCCGGAGTTGCTGGCCGAAGCCCACCAGTTGCTGCATCGCTCTCCAATCCGGCGGCTCTGGGAATGACCATTCCCCCTATCCTGTTTGGCAGAGCTCAACTTCGTTTATGATCGGTTGCAGTTTGTCAAGAGACTCACAAGGCGAGGCATCGGAGTGAATAGTCAGAGCCAAGACCGCTTAGACCGGGTGGAACAACTGCTGGCTTGGACGGCTGAACAGACTGCTGCCAACAGCCGAGAAATCCGGGAGCTCTGCCAATCCATCCAGGAGCTGCGTCAGTCCATCCAAGAAAGCCGCACCCAGTCTGCCGAGGAGAACGCCGCCCGTCTGCGGGAAATCGAGGAGCTGCGCCAGTCCATCCAAGAAAGCCGCACCCAGTCTGCCGAGGAGAACGCCGCCCGTCTGCGGGAAATCGAGGAGCTGCGTCAGTCCATCCAAGAAAGCCGCGCCGAATTTGCCGAACAAGCTGCTGCCCAAGCTCAAAGCCTGCGAGAGCTACAGCAAGTTGTCAGCGAGACCCGCTCCGACTTAGCTCACCTTGCCGAGTGGGCAGAGGAAGTGACTCAAGCTCTGGTTACCCTCACCGCCCTACAACGAGAGCACGAACGCGCCATCCAGGCCATCAACCAACGGCAAGCGGAAACGGATCAGAGGTTCAACGTTCTCCTTGAAGAAGTGCGCTACCTGATTCGCAGGCAAGGCTCTGACGGAAATTCTCCCCCCTCGTCGGCCTGAGCACTGGGATCCCTTTAAGAACTGCAAGGACAGCCCTAATCTTCATCCACTTCCCACTCCAACAGGTGTGCATAGGGAGCCACCAAGTGGGGAGCATAAAAGGCAACGGCTCGAAGGGCATGCCAGTCTTCCAAGCAGCCAAAGACGGTCGGATACTCATTGCGCTCCAACCGCTCTGCAATTGCCGCCACATCAGCTTCAGTAAACTGGCGGGGATCCATCCCCTTAGCAGGGGCTTCCACTTTGGACTTGGATCGGGCAGACATAGGCAGCCTGAACACGCTACAAGCCGATCTTAGCCTCTTCTTTTCGCTGGCCAAAAACTTGAATACTCCCTGTCCCAAAGGGAGAAAATTCTTAATTACTGGTATTTCTTAGCAACACTGCGTGAACAGCTTTAAGACAGTCGTGTGGTTTTTTGGGCAGTTGAGTCTTCTCGCCACTGTATTTGCTGTAGCACAAAAGCCGCCCTACTGGTTGAGTTCCGCGTAGGGGTAGAACGGGGCTTCAGACCCAACTTTTGGGTAAGCCAACCCCTGTTCTCCCGAAACTCTGAAAAGGGATCCCCATTCCTCCAGTTTCGTGGCAAGGTGAGGACAGATACCGCATCGGAGGCTGCTATGGAGAGCAAGATCCCCGCCCGCGATGTCCAAGTTGCCCTTATCGGCCCGTCCACGTTGGTTCTCCGCTCCCGCACCTGGGATCGCCTGAAGTTTGAGCTGGAATACGCTCGGCAACGGGGCACCACTGCCAATAGCTACCTCATCCAGGCCCGCCAAACCCTTCTCATCGATCCTCCCGGGGAATCGTTCACCAGCATCTTTTTAGAAGAGCTGGCCCAACACCAGTACCTACAGCGGTTGGACTTTATTTTGCTCAGCCACGTCAACTTTAACCGCATTGCCACTCTCAAAGCCCTATTGCCTCTGGCTCCCTATGCGATGGTGCTCTGCTCCAAACCGGGATCCATTACGCTACGGGCCGCCTTTGAAGAGATGGATCCCTTGCCCCGCAGTCGCGACGAAGAAGAAGCCGCCGATCTGGGCATTTTCTACAATGGCCACCAGTCCTTCCGTTTGCGGGTCATCCGAGATGGGGATCGCCTGGATCTGGGGGAAGGGCATGAGTTGCACTTTCGCACCGTGCCCACGCCCCGCCACCCAGATGCCCTCTGTACCTACGATCCGGCCACCGGGATCCTCTACACCGATAAGTTGTTCGGCGCCCACGTGTGCGATGAGCAAGTGTTTGACGAACATTGGCGGCAGCTCAGCGAAGACCGCCGCTACTACTTCGACTGTTTGCACCGCAACCAATTGCCCCAGGTGAAGGCAGCCCTGGCCAAGTTGGAAGAATTTCCCGCCCAAATCTATGCCCCTGCCCACGGCCCCTTGGTGCGCCACAGCCTGCGGCGCTTGCGGCTGGACTACCACACTTGGTGCGAAGAGGATCCCGGCGAGCAGCGGGTAGCTCTCCTATACACTTCCGCTTACGGAAATACAGGCTTGATGGCCATGGCTATAGCCCAAGGGCTGGAGCGGGCCGGCGTTAAGGTGGAGCGGATCAACTGCGAATGGGCCACTCCGGAGGAGATCGCCCAAGCTCTGGAGCGCTGCCAGGGGTTTGTTATCGGATCCCCGACTTTGGCCGGCCATCCTCCTGTGCAGATCCAAACCGCCCTTGGCATCATCCTTTCTTCAGTTCCCACCACCCGCTTGGCCGGGGTTTTTGGCTCCTACGGCTGGAGCGGCGAAGCAGTGGATCTTATCGAGAGCAAGTTGCTCAATGCCGGCTTTTCTTTGGGGTTTGAGACAATCCGCGCCAAGTTTAAGCCCACCCCTGAAATCCTGGAAGCCTGTCAAGAGGCGGGATCCCAGTTTGCTCAGGCCCTGCGCAAAGCCAAACGAGCCCGCGCCCCTCGCCAAACCAGCAGCGAAACTCAGGCGGATCGGGTTGGGCAAGCCCTGAGCCGGGTGGTGGGATCCCTGTGCGTAGTTACCGCCCTGCAAGGAGAGACCCGCCGCGGCTTCCTCACCTGGTCGGTGGCCCAGGCCAGCTTCAATCCACCAGGGCTAACCCTGTCGGTGAACAAGGAACAAGAAGCCGAACTGCTGACCTATCCCCAGGCACCCTTTGTGCTCAACATCTTGCGGGAAGGCAAGGGCAGCAACTTGCAACGGCACTTTCAGCGGCCCCAGCGCCCTGGAGAAGATCGGTTTGCCGGCTTGGCCACGGCCACTGCTGAGAATGGCTGCCCCATTTTGTTGGATGCCTTAGCTTACCTGGAGTGCCGTGTCAAAACTTGGATGGACTGCGGGGATCGCTACCTGGTCTATGCCGAGGTGGAACGGGGCAAGGTGCTGGATCCCACGGGGGTTACGGCCATGCGGCGGGGGTAGTGTATTGGAGAACAAAGATTTGTTGTGGAGTCAATGCTAACTGGATCCCATCGATCACCTTAAGCTGACGATCTGCTCGGCAAATTTCCGGCTCTTGTTGAGGGGCAAATATCAAAACAGAGTAATCGTCTAAATCCACCATTCACCCTAATTTGCTGCCGTGCTTTAGGCAATGCAGGATATTATCGATTACACGGCTTACCCTTTGACCCGGCGAAAGAATTTCGATAATCCAGTCGGGTGCTGCGGTGAAGTCATCTTCTGGCTCGCCTGTTTCACTGAGGCGAATTCGATCCCACGCAATTACGGCAATATCGGGAACAATGGAACGACCGGAAAAAGTGCATCGCAATTCGGGTAGGGCAGTATAGCCGGTGGTGCTGCCATCAACCTCGGCCACAAGGTGTTTTTGCAAAGTGTTTTTGCAAAATGGAGTGGCGGGCTTTGGGTATCGGTTTTTGAATGGCAACTCCATCCACATACTCCCACGCCGGAGAATCTTCTATGTAAGGCAACTTGAGGAAGTCTTCAAGGGCAAGAGGCGGAGCCAGGCGAGTTGTCATAGGTTTAGGCAAAGCTCCTCAGGATCCCTACCAGTACTGTATCCCAAATCCCCAAGCGAGGGCGAGTGGTGGAGTAGGGGTTAGAATTGCAGCAATTGGAGTAGATGTAGCGTGAAAGTTGTCCAGCCGGCGGCGCTGCTGACCTCGATGGATCCCCTCAGTTGATCCACCATTTGCTTCACCAAGGCCAAGTCTAGATCGGTACTCCCTTCCTTAGCCCACACTGCGGAGCCCTAGCAAAGCAAAAAGCCCCCAGGCAGGGTAATCACCTCTCCTGAGGGCCAAACCCCCTCAAATCCCAGGTAGGTTAAGCCTGAACTCTGCTCGGCTCGTAGAAGACTTTGGGCAGAGATCGAGCAAACTTCGAGAAATCAGCCCTTGACTTGCGCGAACCATAATCTGCCTTTAAGTCAGAACGATTGAAAGCTATCTTCTCTCTTGCGGGCTCGTAGAAGATCCACCTCCTAAGGGTGTAGTTCACTTCATAGAGAGTTTGCCGAACGCCGTTTATCAACGATAGAGATCTGGAGCTGGGAGCCTTTGGCGGCTGATACCAGTAGATATCCTCGGGAGATACAGATAGAGGCTCTGGACCTGCAAAGGGCGGCTCGTAAAAAGTTGCAAAGTCAGGCTGAGGTCGGCACTGAAATTGAACCTGATACACCGACTGAGAGGTCATTTCCTGCCGACTCTGCTGCCAAAGCTGCAGCATCTTGCCGACATCAAATCCCATCGCTCGCTGAAAATGCCACAGGGATCCTTGTAGAAAAAAGAAGGCTAAGTAGAAGTGAGCATTCGCCAGCCAAACCCTTGAGGAGTAGTTCCACGCTCCCGTTTGATTTGGATCGAAGTAGTAAGGAGTAAAGGCGGATTTCAGCTCCAGGGTGGGGCCGTAAAACTCCACCGGGTAGGCCAGCGAGTTAAACCCACAGTAGTAAGAAGCCGCAAAACCGGCTAGGGCGATGCCGAATAGAGAGTAGGAGAGGATCCCATCTGCTGAGAAGAGAAAGCGAGCTTTAACCCACTCAAACGGCGGAACCAGGATATGCCACACCCCTCCCAACAAGAGAAGAGCTCCCACATAGATATGGCCCCCCACCAAGTCTTCCAAATTATTGACATCAAACAGGTGGGTGCGGTAGTTCCAAAGGGTGGCAAAGTCCAAAGTTGGAGCCGTAACCAGGCGTACCTGACCGGTGTTGGCGTCATACAGCCCCCCGAACACCATCGCCTTGGCCACCAACAATAGGGATCCCAGGCCCAAAATCAGTAGGTGGTGCCCCAAAATCACTCCCAACGTTTTGGCATCATCCCAAGTGAAGTGAAACTTGGCAGCCCTGCCGAATTCCATATCTAAGCTGGGGGGAAGTTGGGTTTGGTGGAAGTAGGCTCCTCCAGCCAACACGCCGGCAGCCACCAGGTGAATTGAGGCAATGGCCACATAGGGAAAGGTATTGACGATCTGGCCACCGGGGCCAACCCCCCACCCCAATGTGGCCAAGTGGGGCAGCAAAATCAGCCCTTGCTCGTACATGGGCCGCTCTGGCGAGAACTTGGCCAGCTCAAACAAGGTAAAGCCCCCCGCCCAAGCCATGATCAAGGCCGCATGGGCCACATGCGCCACGATAAAAGTATTAGAGAGGTTCATCAATCGAGCGTTACCTGACCACCAGGGGTAGCCCGATGGGTGCATCTTTTTGGCATTCATAGATAGCTCCTCAGTGAGCCCTCAAAAATACAGGCACGTTTAGCTCAGACCGGCAATGATATGGTCAAGATAAACGGCCATTTCTTGACTTGCCTCTGTGTCGAGACTTTCGGTCAGGACCTCTTTCATGGCATTGAGGGCCTGAATGACGCGATCGATGGGAACGCCGAGGGTGATGTAAGTTTCTTTTAAACCCTGCAACACGCGCTCATCCAAAATTGAGGGATCGGCAGCCAACATGGCGTAGGTGGCATAGCGTAGAAAATAGGTCAGGTCCCGCAAGCAAGCCGCGTAGCGCCGAGTAGGGTACATATTGCCCCCCGGTAGGGTAATATCCCCGTAGAGCAAGCTCTTGGCAACCGTTTTGCTGATAATGCTGCTGGCGCTGGAGCTGATGGTTTTGGCCGCCTTGACGCGCATGTTGCCACTCTGGAAATAGCGATTTAATTGTTCCAGAGCTGCGGCATCTAAGTAAGAGCCTTTCTCATCGGCGGGGTTAATCAGGGAAGTGATGGTATCTTTCATGGATTTTTCTCCTCTAAGCACTAGTAGGGACTGATTTCTTGAGGCAATTGGGCAAATGCTGTTCGCGTTAGCGGGACGGAGTCCTTGCACCGCTTGCTCAGGCATTGCCTGTGAGAACTCTTATGGATTGCAACTTAAGACAACTTCACAGCTTGCAGGTCAAGCTCGCAAAGCCAGCCGAAACCTCAAGCTCACAGAGGCAGGAGTAGCGCGCCTCAACTCTAAAACTGAGCGAGAGGGCAGCGATTTGTCTATCCATTCATCGATTCAAAAAGCGCGAATCAGTCGATCAAAGTAGGGGGCAGCTAGAGCCATCTCCTCTGAAGAAAGAATGCCGGCAGCTACCTCTTTTAGGCAGCTCATCGCCACCCGCAGGTTGGGTAGCGGCACGCCCAAAGAGATGTACATTTCTCGCATGCCGTTCAAGCCGATATCTTCCAGCGGCTTATCGTTGCCTGCCAAGATGCAATAGCTAACCAAGCGGATATACCAGCCTTGATCTCGTTGACAGAGGGCAGTTTTTTGAGGGTTGCCCTTATTGCTGGGGGTGTTGGGGCATTTGGCCCAAAACCGTTTGCTGCCTTCCTGGACAATTTTTTGCTCGTTCTCTGCTAACTTTTGGGCGGCTCGGATGCGAACTTGACCCTTGCTGAAGAAATCCTCTAGCTTGGCGATCTCGGCACTGCTGAGGAAGCGATCAGCCGCGTCCGACTGCGCGATGACTTGGGCAACAATGCTCATAGGTTTTTGGCAAGGAACACTCTACAGGTAACAAAGTAAGCCAGATCCTCAAGAACCGAAATCACTTATTAAGAAAAAGTTGTGAATTGAAACTTACTTGCAACAAATCCTCTCTGCCTCGCGTCTTCGGCAGCGTGACCAGATTGAGAAGGTTGGGTTGGCGGCCAATCCAGATCCCGGATACGACAGCAACCCTCAGAATACTCAGCCTCTATCTCTTCTGGCCGAGATGAGCATCTGTGTTGGGAACTATTTCCGTATCTGTTGCTACAGAACTTACAATAAGACGGGCTGTGCAGAGGTACCGGGGGAGAGAACCCCTAAGGTAGGGATCAAATCGGCGCTGCGCCGCTTTAAGGGCTAAGTTTCTGAGGCAGGAATCTTGCCAGATCTGCGTAACCATCGCTACTTTGAAACCAACCTGGAAAAGCGCAAGCGCAAAGCAGGAGTCCCCAGGGATCCGCTCAACCTTTAAAACTGGGGCAGAGGGGGCAGGTGGAGCGTGAAAGTTGTCCAGCCGGCGGCGCTGCTGACCTCGATGGATCCCCTCAGTTGATCCACCATTTGTTTCACCAAAGCCAAGCCCAGACCGGTGCCCCCTTCTTTCCAAGGATCATGGCTGGGGATCCGGTAAAAACGATCGAAAATGCGGGTGAGTTCCTCAGCCGGGATCTCTTGGCTGTTGCTGACCTCTACAACGCTGCGACGGCTTTCGGTTCCTATCCGTAAGCGGATGGATCCCTGAACCGGGGTGTATTTCACAGCGTTGTGCAGGAGCTCCCGCAGGATACGCCCCAAAAGGAGAGGATCTGTGGTGATGCTGCTCTCCAGAGGCACGTTGGCTTGAAAGGTTTGCCCCTTAGTACGGGCGCGTTCGCCAATAGCCAACAGCAAATCCCCCAACAAGGCTTCCCAGGTCAGCGTTTGCAGATTCAAAGCATAGGCTCCTGCCTCTAGCCGCTGCAAATCCAACAGGTCATTGATCAGCTCGATCTCCCGTTGGCATTCCCGCTGGGCGATGGATAGGTACTGGGCCTGCTTCTCCCTCGCAGGGGCAACTTGCAGCATGTGCAACGCCATTTTCATGCTGGCTAGAGGAGTGCGCAGCTCGTGGCTGACGGTGCTGATAAAGTCATCTTTGAGGCGGTTAAGGCGCTCCAGGGCTTGCACCTGCTCTTGGGCAGCTCGGAATAGGCGCGCCTGCCTTAGGCCGATAGCACATTGATTGGCCACTTGAGCTACGAGATTCATTTCCTGCTCATCAAAACTTTCCTCGCTGCTGCGAAAAACCCACAGATCCCCCAAGACTTGCTCCCCATCCCGCAGAGGGCAGACCAAGACTGATCCTTGGCGGGGGGCGTCAGGAAGTAAACAATGGTCAGGAAGTAAACAAAATATGCAGGGCTCTCCTCGCAACAACTGGGCGTAGAGATCTGGATATTGGGCAAAGGGAATACAAGTATGCAAGGCCGACCCCAAGCGAGGACAATACTCGTAGCTGATGGTGGAAAGGGTGAGATCGGCGTTGTAAAGGCCAATATCGCAGCCATCTGCATTTAGGTTTTCTCCCAGCTCGCGCAGAGCGGTGTTGAGAATTTCAGCTTCATCCAGAGAGTCGCGCACCCGGTCAGTGATGCGTTTCAGCAGGGCCTCAAATTGCAGGGATCGCTGCAACTCAGAGGTGCGTTGCCGAACCTTTTCTTCCAAGGTTTGATTGAGGGCTTGCAGTTGTTCATATAACTGGGCCTGTTGCAACGCGATGGCTAATTGATCGCTCAGCTCTTGTAAAAGCCGGATTTCCCACTCTTGCCAAGGGCGGCTGGATTGGCAGTGCTGTGCCACCAGAAGGTCCCAGAGATCCTCTCCCCGCCGAATTGGGATCACCAAGTTGGCTTGGGCCTGGAAAGATTCCAAGAGCTCCCGATAGCAAGGATCCAAATTGGCCGTCGCCACGTTGGCTATGGCTTGCACAAAGCCCTCTTGGTACTTGCGGTAGCAAGGATCCTGGCGAAGGCAAGCATCCCACACCCGGCGGCCCAAGTGGCTGGGCCAGGGATCCGCCACCGACTCAGCAGCTACAAACCCCCCTACACCTTCCTGCAACTGATAGATCATCACCCGATCTACCTGGAGAAACTCTCGCACTTCCGCAACCGTTGTTTCCAAGAGGGTTTGCAAGTCCAAAGCTTGGCGGATCCGCCGCAATAAGGCCCCCAACAGTCGCTCCCGCTCTGCCTCTTGCCGAAGCACTTCTTGAGCTTCTTTGAGGGGGGTGATGTCCACAACAACACCGCAAACGGCATAGGGATCCCCTTGCTGATCCCGCAGGGCAAACTTGGTGACCCACTGGGTCAATCTCTTGCCATCGCGGAAAAAGGTTCGCTCGTAGCTGACAGGATGCGGAGATTGCAGGACTTTTTGATCCTGATCTCGAAATTCTAGAGCCTCTTCTGATGCGAACAGCTCACTATCCAACTTTCCAAAGAGCTCTTCTGCCTTGCAGCCTCTCTGTTGTAGATAAGTCTTGTTTACATGAAGATAGCGCCCTTCCAGATCTTTGAGAAAGATAGAAAAAGGGATCCCATCCAGAATAGCCCTAAGCCGAGCTTCGCTTTCTTGTAGAGCCAGCTCTGCTTCTTTCTGCTCCGTAATATCTTCGGTAATGCCAACAATACGGATAACCTCTTGCTGTTCGTTCAAGATGGGTCGGCAAGAAGTACGCAGCCAGCGCAGCCTGCCATCCCGATGGAAAAGGCGGTAGGTGATCTGCTGGGCTTCTTGAGTGGCTCGGGCGGCCGCCTGCAGTACCCTTGGCAGATCTTCGGGATGGATCCTGTCTTTCCAGAGATCTGGCTTGCGGCGAAACTCTTCTGCTGTGTAACCCCAGATCTTCTCGCTTTGGGGGCTTTTGTAGAGAGACTGGCTCAAGTCTGCAGAATACACAAAGAAAACCACCGGTACAGCCTCTGCAATTTCTCGGAAGCGGGCTTCGCTCTCTCGCAAAGCCAGTTCCACCTGCTTTTGTTGGGTGATATCGCGGGTACTGGAAACGATCCCTTGCACAGAGGGATCCTCCAAAAGATTGGTGCAGAGGCTCTCCAGCCACACCCACTGGCCATCGGCGTGTTGGGCCCGGTAAATAAAGCTGAGTGTCTCGCCAGGTCGAGCCTTGAGTTGCTCAAGAGCATTAGCAACGTTCTGCCGATCCTCGGGGTGAACCCAATCCAAGGGTACGGCCTCTCCCTGATTGGGAGCACGCCCCAAAATTTTCTCAGCAGCCGGAGGATTTAAGGTATGCAGCAGACCTTGGGCATCGATCCGACACAAAATGTCGTGGCTGTTGTTGAGGAAGGCGCGAAAACGCTCTTCTTGTTCCCACACCTCCTGTTCCAGCCGCTTTTGTTCGGTGATATCTAGGACAATGCCGAGAAGTCCCAAACCTTTAGACTGATCCTGAAGCTTTACAGCGAAGCGATAGGTGTAGCGCTCCTGGCCTTGAATCATTTCCTTACCTTCGAATTGGCAAAACCCTTGCCGCTCTAGATCGGCTAGAACTTGAGAGGTGTACTCCAGCCAGTGGGGATGTTGCTGAGCCACCTCCTCCAGAGAAGTGCCCAGCAGATCGCCAAACCAGGCGCGGTCGGTGGCATTTTGCAAAATTAGCACTCCCTGGGGATCCCTGGCCCACACCGCCAATGGCAGGGCGTCCAACAAGGTGCGCAGTTGGGCTTCCCGCAGCCGCAGGTTTTCTTCCAACTGTTTCTTCTCGGTAATGTCTCGGCCCACCCCGCGAATAAACTGCAAGCGGCCCCGCCAGTCAAAAATGCCTTGGTTGATCCACTCGAACCAGCGCGTCTGCCCCGACGCATCCGATACCCTGCCAACTCGGGTGAAGGTAGGCTGCTGAGGGGTAAGGTGGGCTATCTTTTGCTGCGCCTGCTCCTGCTCTTCTGCCAGCAGCACGTCGATCCAGCGCCTGCCCCGCCAATCCCCCAAGATTTTCTGGCAAGCTTCGTTACATTCCACCACCGTCGTATCTGCACGCGCCAGCATGATGACATCGGGAAAACCCACCTGATCCCGCTGCAGCCAGCGCTTTTGCCAGTACATCACCACGGCCAGTGAGGATCCCCAAAGGAGCAGCCAAAGCCATCCGGGCAGAGTGTTCCAGTTGAGTAAGGTAAGCAGGTTGACCAGATCCCAGGAGGCGCTCATGAAGGTTGTCGATTAAGTTAAGTTTAGAAAGTGTCAAGGAGTACACTGCTTTTCGGTAGCATTTCTAACTTAGACTCAGGCACTGTGC
Source organism: Thermostichus sp. MS-CIW-41 (assembly GCF_054058915.1). NCBI lineage: Bacteria > Bacillati > Cyanobacteriota > Cyanophyceae > Thermostichales > Thermostichaceae > Thermostichus > Thermostichus sp. MS-CIW-41. The sequence continues at coordinate 57,287 of NZ_JBSSBO010000003.1, read as the reverse complement.
CAACATTTCCACCATCCCCCTGGGAGAGGAAAGCGAAGTCTGGATCCACTGTAAACCGGATTGCCGCCAACGTGAAATAGTGTCCCCTGAAAAGAAATAGTATCCCCTGAAAAGGGGCTTTCAGGGTGAAGAGTTGTTTCTTAGGTTTCCTGAGTGTTCGGATAGATAGTTCTGAATCCAGCGCACCAGCCGCTGAGAGAGCACGAAAGCTTCTGGTTCGTCCCCTTTGATGCCGACTTGGCTGCTAAAGCAGGCGATGACCTCCTCGTTCAGCTCCGGTTTAGAAGGATCGCTGTGAAACTGCAGCCGCACTTGGCTTTGGACCTGGAAACTCTCTTGAGCTTGGTTGTCCAAAACCTCCTGGCCTACCCGATGTACCCGCACCCCTTGCAACTGGGCCAAGGGATAAGAAAACACCTGCTGCCGCCAAAAGCCCCAAGGGCCACCCAGCCGGGTCAAGGTCACCCGTTGGCTTTGGCAATCTAGATTCAGGATCTGCCCCAACCCCCAAGGGATCCCAGCCCACAGGCCCATCCCCACAGCCACCAACCCCCACAGCGGCGAACGGGCCCACAGTTGGGATCCCAAAATTAGCAGCACCAAGCCCCCTGCCGCCCGCCAAGCCAGTTGCTGGGAAGTGAACCGTTGTAGGACAATGCGCAGCCGTTTGGGATTGCGCTCCAGAACCTGCAGATAAACCAATGCCATGAAATGGGATCCCACTGCTTAGGCTAGCTTAACAGGGGTTGCTCTTCCCTAGGTGCTGAAGGCGTCTTATCCGTACATTGCGTTGGTGAAAAACTACAACTCCGGCTCGGCAAAAAACTCTGATAAATCCAGCGCAAATCCAGGGATCACCTCTCCACCTTCCAGGATGTCGCCGGGTTTCTTCAATGCTTCAGGCTCAGGCCGGCGATAGACCAGAACGTATTTCTCTTCAGGATGAATGATCCAGACCAGCCGGGATCCATTCTCAAAATACTCAACGAGCCTATCATGGATCTCTCCAACGGTGTTGGCATCGGAGAGAACTTCTACAGCCAAGTCTGGGGATCCCTCAATATAACCCCTTGGGATCCCGCCCAGAGATTGCAGCCGTTCTTTGGAAAAAAAAGAACAATCCGGAGAGCGGCGATTACCGGATTTCATTTTGAAGGAAGTATCGGAATCGAAGGTAAATCCAATCCTTTGACTGCGAACGTACGAGCCTAGAATGATATGAATCAAACTTACGTAGTACCCATGCTTTGCGCCTGCCGAGCCCACAGTAACCAGTTCTCCGTTCACAACCTCATAGCGATTGCCATCCTCCGGTAAAGCCATAAACTCTTCGTCAGTCCAAATTTTTCGAGAAGCTGCCGGAGAACTATCAGCAGGTGCCTCGGCCAATTTTTCTCTTTCCAAAACCTCGACCATCATGACCTCTGCAATGAAAAACAGCTAAGGGAGCCGGTCTGGGGTCAACACATCACTGAAGAGCGATCTGCACGCCCGGTAAGAAGTCAGCAAGCTGCCCTGAGGGATCCCCTTATTTAGGATCCACTAGGGATCCCATGAACAACACGGTTTGGGCCGCTGGGTTGCCGCCGGATCCGGAGGCCACAATGGCAAACCAGAAGGGCCGATCTGCCACAAATTGAAAGGGCTCTTGCCGGTCGACAGCAGTCCGGGAGACGATCACCCCAGTAGCGGCTGCCGCCTCGGATCCCTCTTCGTTCACTTCAATTGCTGCTTTGTGCAGGACTCTGCTGATCCGCGCTGGCTCTGGGGTCATCTGGCTGAAATCGGCTCGGTTGGAAAAGGCAACTCCCAGGCCCAACCGCTGCAGAACGGAAGTGAGATCCGTTTCATAAGCCAGTTCAAATCTCGGGATCCGCACCGAACCTGCACGGGGGCGCAGGGATCCCGTCCATTCTTGCCAAGTTTCCGGGCTCAGCTCTGCCCGCAGCGATTCCAGCTTCACTCCCTTCTTGGGCAGCAGGATCAGCATTTCCAGTTCTCCTTCCCCGTAGGGCAGGCTCACCACCTGCAACTGCTCGGTTTCCAGGTAGTCGTAACGACCGGATTGAACCATCATGGGTACTCGGACGCGGCGGCCATCCAACCGAGTAAAGGGCTGAGTTTGGGTGCGCTCCGGATCGAAGGGCTGAGTCCACTCGCCTTTGAAGTAGATGGCATTGAGCAAAACCATCAAATCCTCGCGGCTGAGGCGATCCACAATGCGGTTGATCTTGCCCTGGGTGTGCTCTGCCACCCAGCCGTTGATCTGGTTCACCGTTTGCCGGGATCCCAAATTCACCCGATTCACCACCGCTTGGTAGTAGGTGGCCAAAGCCTGCAAAAACTGGGGCTGTAAGGTGAGGGTTTGATCCACCCAGAGGCCGTTGGCCATTTGCACCTGGACTGGCCCTCCTGCCGGGGATCCCTCCGCCAGCCAGCCCACCATTTGGGCATTGCTCCAGTTCAACTCATTGAGGGAAAGGTCCTGTGCCTCCAGCACCTCGGCCATTGCCGTTTGGGTCTCCCCAGAGGCGCCGTTGTAGAGCATGCTCAGGGCCAGGCGGATGCTCAAGGGGGAGAAAAAGAGGTTCTCTTGGGGCTGCTGACGGAGCAGGTGATCAAACAGTTTCAGCGCAAAGCGGCTTTGGGCTTGTTGGGCCACGGTCTTTTCCCCATACCCTTCCCCATAGGTCACCGTTGGCTCAAAGGGAATCCGCACCGGGGTTTCCTGTGAACGGGATCCCATCCCGTGAGTGGGCCAGAGGCCCAGGCTCAGTAAACCCAGCAGAGCCAGAAGAGGGATCCGGCTCACCAAGGATCGATTGAACAGGTCTTTCATAGGGCTCTCCTGGCAGAGTCTATGGCTATGCTATCGGGTCGGTTGCGGGCTGCTCTTGCCCAGGGCCGCCATTCCGGCTGCGCTCAAGGGGGAAAAGCACAGGCCGCTTCCGGCAAGCAAGAATTGGCAAGGCCCTCCCAGAGGGGAACTTTCTGCATCCGGTTGGCCAAGTCGCGGCAGCAGCGTCTGGCGCGATAGGATGAAGCCTGCACAGGAGAGTGCCACATGGTTCTGTTCACGATACACGTTCCAAAAGGGTGCAGAGTCGCCTTGGGCCTGGCTCTACTGCTCCTGGGATCCGGCTTGGGATGTACTGCTGCCACGGAGAGATCTCCCGCCTCACAAACTCAGGTAACCGAAGCCATCTCTCCATCCCCCCCAGCCATAGGGCAGCCCCAGCAACTGCCGGTTGAAGCCGAAGTCACCCTTGCCGGCCAACGCTTTGAGCTAGAGGTGGCCCGCACCCCTGAGCAACAGCGCTTGGGCCTGATGTTTCGCACCGATTTGCCGCCGGATCGGGGCATGTGGTTTCCCTTTGATCCGCCCCAGCCAGCTTCTTTTTGGATGTTCAACACCCTGATCAACCTGGACATCATTTTCCTTCACCAAGGCAAGGTGGTGTACATTGCCGCCGATGTGCCCGGCTGCCCCGCCCAACCCTGCCCCACCTATGGGCCGCCTCCTTCCCAGTTGGTGGACGGTGTGCTGGAGTTCCGCGGCGGGACGGCTGCTGCTTTGGGTTTGGCCGTTGGAGATCCGGTCGAGATCCGAGAGCTTCAGCCCGTAGCCCCTTGATTTCTACCTCCCTTGGGGACAAAGAAGACGGGCTCGAAGATGATCTTTTGAAGAATTTTTGCGATGATTTTTGAGAGTCGCCAACTGAGTCCATAAAAGAGGCGACCGCGAGCTCAGGATTGGTTTGGCTACTGCGAGCGAGCCTATGGATGTCGGCAGCGCGAGTCATTGGATAGGGGTGGGGGCTGTCGCCCTAGCCTCCATCCTTTGGGCTGAGATCGTGCGGGATGTGCGCCATTGGCTGGCCCACCGGTGGCCCTGGCTGATGCCCAAACACATCCTGCACCACCGCCTGTTCCGCCCCGACCTTAGCGTGGTGGATGCACAGCTGTACCGAGAATCCCAGTGGCACCACGACGTTCCCGAAGCGGCGACGATGATCCTGGCCGGGATCCCTTGGGTGGTGGTATTGGGCCAGGGATCCCTGCTGTACGGCCTGGCGGCAGCGGTGGGGGTGGTCTACTCGGCCAGTTTCTGGGTGGCAGGCATGCTGCGCGGCTACGGGCTGGCCCTGGAGACCGATATCACCCACCGACCGGGGCCTTTCCCCGTTCCTCCCAGCCAATGGCATGTCAACCGCGCCTACCACTGGCGGCACCACTTCGACGATACCAACGCCTATTTTTGCGGCACCCTGACTCTCGTAGATCGGCTCATGGGCACCAGTCTCTCCTTGAAAGGCAAGCGAGTAGCCGTCACCGGCGCCTCCGGCACCCTGGGCCGGGCCTTGCTCAAGCATTTTCACCAGCAGGGGGCCAAAGTCATCGCCCTCAGCTCCCAGTCGGATTCGGTTCACATCGAAGTGGACGGCCAGATCCAGCCGGTGGAGACCGTTCGCTGGCAGGTGGGGCAAGAGGGATCCCTGGCAGAGCTGCTGGAGCGGGTGGATATCTTGGTGCTCAACCACGGCCTGAACGTCCACAGGCAACGGGATCCCGAGTCTGTCCGCCAGTCCTATGCCGTCAACACTTTCTCCAGTTGGCGCCTAATGGAGCTGTTCTTCCAGACGGTGCGCGGCAACCCTGAGATGGCCACCAAAGAGGTGTGGGTGAACACCTCAGAGGCTGAGGCTAGCCCTGCTTTCAGTCCCCTCTACGAGCTCTCCAAGCGGGCCCTAGGCGATCTGGTTACTCTGCGCCGCCTCGATGCTCCCTGCACAGTGCGCAAGCTCATCCTCGGCCCCTTCAAGAGCCAGCTCAATCCCATTGGGGTTATGTCGGGAGATTGGGTGGCCGCTCAGATCTTGGCCCAGGCCAAACGAGACTGCCGCAACATCATCGTCACCATCAACCCCCTGACCTACTTGCTTTTCCCGCTCAAAGAGCTGGCTGTGAGCACTTATTTCCGCTTGTTTAGCCGTCGGTCTCCAAGGACTCCGTCCCGCGAGCGCGAACAGCCAGGGATCCCTGCCCCCAACCCAGATGCTGCAGGTGAGGCGAAGTCCCGCGAGTTCCCTTTGGTTTAGAAGGGATCGGATCCCAACCCGTCCCATAGCTCTATGGCATTGGGCGCAAAAGTGGAGTAAGACAAGAGCAGGTTCCTTGGCGTCAGCAGGGTGGGATCCCTTGCGCCAATACGAACTCTTGGGGAGCGAGAGCGCCCCTTAGCTTGGCGGAACACAGCAGCTCGATCCCCGGTGAGCGTTGGGTGTGAGGAGTAGGAGTGAGCGTGAACATGGTGCGACGGTGGGTGGGCGCAGTGCTCTGCGTGGTGAGTGGGTCGTTGATGCCGGGGCTGTTGTCCGGCTGTGCCATCCCGATGCCTTCGGCATCTGCGGGAGTTTCTGAAGTCCAAGTGCGCTTGGTGCATGTGGCCCCCAATGCCCCTCGGATCGACTTGGAGGTGGGAGGGGTGAGAGCTGCTCGGGGCATAGCCTATGGCTCGGTGAGCGAGTACGTGCGCATACCGGCGGGCGAGTACGACATTGTTTTGTTTTCAACGCCTGAGAACCCTGGCCAGCCTGCGAGTTCTGCGGTTGCGGCCAGAACCGTAGCCAATCTCAGGGGCGGGGGAGTGTTCTCGGTGGTGGCCGCCAATGAGCCGAATCGCATGACAGCCCTGGTCTTAGAGGACAACATCCATCCGCCGTTTGATCAGGCCCTGGTGCGGTTTGTCCACGCTGCCCCTGATGCGCCGGCCCTGCAATGGCAAGGGGAGCAAGGGCGGGTACTGCTGCCCCAGTTGGCGTTTGGACAAGTATCCACCTTTCAAGCTATGCGCCCCGGCTTTACCCAAATTCAAGTGGCCATAGCCCCTTCAGCCTCCGCGCCAAGTGTGCAGTCGGCTCCCAGCCGGAGCATTCCCTTGCAACGGTTTGACCTGCAGCTGGAGGCGGGGAAAGTCTATACCCTCTATGTAGCGGGATTGTTGCGCAGCAATCCGGCCCTAAGCCTGGTGCTGGCAGAGGAAACTCGAGCTCGTAGGCTCCTATAGCCAAGGTGTTTCGGTCTCTCTTCTCCTTACACTGAGTTAAGGAATACCTCAGGGTGGGGGCAGATAGGGAATATGCTCTGTGGTGGAGCAAGCCAATGCCGTTGGCGTTCTCCGCTGCCAATATGATCTTACAAGGATCTCAGAATCCTAACATGTGATCTTACAAGGATCTCAGAATCCTAACATGCGGTGCGAAGCACTAGGGGATGCAGCCTGTGGATGCTTTGTTTCAAGTTGTGGTGCTGAATCAAACCCCAGATCCAGAACGGGTCATCTACCAGGCCATGCATCAGGATTACAGCCCTGATTTTGTCACTCCAGAGAGCCGGATCCCGGAAAAGTATGGAGAGGCCGTGGTGAGGCATTTGCTGGAGGGCAACCGTGGCCACTATGGGCCTCTAGAGCATCCTCAGATCACGTTTGGGGTGGGCTATTTTCCCCACGCCGTCATGCAACAGGCCCGTACTCATCGGGTGGGAATTTCTTTTGATGTTCAATCCTTCCGATATACAGGCCAGCAAATTGCCGATTTGGGCAAAAAGCTCTTGTTCGCGTCAGCGGTGCGGAGCACAACCGAGACTGCTGCTCCTGTTGGCGAGACCGGCTGCGGTTGCGTCAGCAATGCGGAGCACAGTGGCGGGACGGAGTCCTCCTTGTCTTTGCAAGAGCTGGAAACTTTGTTTTACGTTCCTGCCAGCGTCAAGGAGGGCAAGGCCAAAACCCGCCAAGGCTTTAGGCCCATCTCCCCCGAAGCTTTGGATATCATTCTTGCGCAATATCGCAGCCAGGCCATTGCTTATTATCGCCTGGTAGAAGAGTGCGGATTGCCCTATGAAGATGCCCGTAACATCATTGGCTACGGGATCCGACAACACTTCGTGGTCTCTTTCAATTGCCGTAGTCTAATGCATTTTTTGGATTTACGAGCCAAAGAAGATGCTCAACGAGAAATTCAACATCTGTGTGAACTGATTTGGCCCCACTTTGAAGCGTGGTGTCCCCACGTGGCGGCCTGGTATCGTAAGCATCGCTGGGGAAAGGCTCGATTATCCCCCTAAACTTAGTTTAGATAGATATGCTCTGCTAACCCCTTCTGCGGCTAATCCTGTTTTTGATCTTTTGTTGGGTTACGGGTATGGATCCCGAAGCTTATGAGCAAATGGCAGGCTTGGAAGACCGGCATTGGTGGTTTTTGGGTCGCCGTCACATTCTGAGTCGGGTTATTGGATCCCTGCCGCTTCCCCCCTCTGCTTATATTTTGGAAGCTGGCTGTGGTAGCGGCGGCAACCTGGAGATGTTGTCCAGATTTGGCAAAGTTTGGGCTATGGAAAAGAGTGAAATTGCACTGCCGCTGGCCCAAGCTCGCGGTATTGGGATCGTGGCAGAGGGGGAGTTGCCAAACCGGATCCCCTTTGGTTCTCAACGATTTGATTTGATTGCTTTGCTGGATGTGCTGGAGCATCTGGAGAATGACAAAGAAGCTCTCCTAGCCCTCAGTCAAAGGTTAACCCCATCTGGCTACTTAGTTGTAACTGTTCCGGCTTATCCGTGGCTGTGGAGTTTACATGATGAGCTTAATCATCACAAGAGACGATATACCCGCGGGCAACTTTTGTCGTTGCTTAAAAGCTCAGGTCTAGAAGTTTATACCCTTGTTTTCTTCAACAGTTTTCTTTTCCCAATCATTTCAGGGATCCGCATAATGCAGAAAGTGCTTCGCCTGAGGGAAAGCCAAGATCTGAAAATGCCGCCGCTTTGGCTCAATCGACTGCTGACGGGTATTTTTGCTGCAGAAGCCTATCTGATACCTAAGTTTTCTCTGCCCTTTGGTGTATCTCTGCTGGCAGTAGCCGGCCCGGCAACGAAATCGTAGTATCCTGTCATCATTGCTGTTCTCAGACTGCACTTTGATCATTGCTTAAACTCTCATGTTTCGACATCCAATGTCTGCAATTCTGGTAGTTTCTACAACAGCCTTTTCCGACGGTACTTAACCCACTCAACAGGGATTTTTATCTCTTGCGTGATGAGGATCCCAATTACTTAAAGAACTTATTTTGTGTCAGTAGCATGAAGTCCTTTGAAGCTGGGAAGGGCCGTCAATAGAATTATCTGGTGAGGGCTACCCATTCAAGTTTTGGTCAACACTGATCTTGTCCAATAGCCTCAGATGCACAATCTTTTCTGTAAGATTGTCAACAGTCTTGATGCCGAAGGAGATAACCCTTGGCCGAACGCGGCTATAAAACTCGTCTGGATCTGCATCGTTTGTGGGTGCCCTTGGCCTGTTTCGGGGATGGCCTTTGTATTTGGTTGGCCTTTGGGGCGGGCTACTGGCTGCGCAGCTTGCGTCCTCATCAGCTCTTGCCTTGGGATGTCTACGCGGCCTTGGGATTGTTGACCGCCCTCAGTTATTGGGGCATTCAGGCGGGCTTAGGCGGATACGGTGAGTCGAAGCGCTTGTCTCGCTTTGAAGAATGGGCCAGTTTGCTGGTGGGGTTGGGATTGACGTTTGGTTTGGTGCTGGCAGGGGCCTTTTTCGTTCGCTCGGTCTCTTTGTCGCGGCTGGTGGTGGGCTACGCCGGCTTGTTGGCTCTGCTGAGTTTGACTTTGGTACGGGTGGGGTTGCGGCTGGGCATGGGCTGGTTGTGCTCTAGGGGCTACGGTCGGCGGCAGGTCATCTGGGTGGGATCCTGGTCGGTGTTGGCGGAAGTGTTGGAGCGATTGCAGCGATCCCCGCAGTTGGGCTTCCAGGTAGTCGCCTGGGCAGGCGTGGGGCAAGGCTCTTTTGAGGAAGATCCCCCATCTCAAAATGGGGATCCCTGTCAAGATTCATATCCAGTACTAAACACCGCCCGCCCTACCTCTGGCGGGGTTGAGTCTGCCGACAGGACTCTGTCCGGCTCATCCCGAGGAACCCTCTCCTGCTTGTGCAGTCAGCTTGAGCCTTCCTGGTCGGCTCTTGAGCGTCTGGATCTGGTCCATTTGATTGCCTATCTGCAAGCCCACCCAGAAGTGCAGGAGGTGTGGTTTGGGCAACCGGAGCTGGCAACTGCTCCTCTGTTGCTCAGTTTGCAAACATTGTCGGTGCAGGTGCGCTTGGTGCCGGATATCTTAAGTTTTTTAACGGTGAACTTCAGCCTGCAGTCTCTCGACGGGATCCCGCTGCTAACTCTGCGTCAGCCCCCTTTGCGCTACGCCCACAACCGGTTCCTCAAGCGAGCTGTAGACATCCTAGGAGCTTCCCTGGGCCTGATCTTGCTTAGCCCTCTGTTTTTGATTATTGCCCTGCTGGTAGCCTGCAGCAGTCCTGGCCCCATTCTGTATTGGCAAGAGCGGGTGAGCTTGGACGGGCGTCGCTTTTGGATTGCCAAGTTCCGCACCATGCGAGTGGATGCTGAGGCAGCCGGCCAGCCGGGCTGGACGCGCCCCGGGGATCCGCGCCGAACCAAGATAGGAGCCTTTTTGCGCCGCACCAACCTGGACGAGCTGCCCCAACTGTGGAACGTCCTGAAAGGGGAAATGAGCCTAGTGGGCCCCCGCCCAGAGCGGCCCTACTTTGTCGAGCAGTTTAGCCAGGAGATCCCCAAGTATCCGGATCGGCATTTGGTAAAAAGTGGCCTCACCGGCTGGGCCCAGATCCACGGCCTGCGGGGAGATACCAGCATTGCCCGCCGCACCCAGTATGATCTCTACTATGTGCAAAACTGGTCGCTGTGGCTGGATCTGCGCATCCTGGCCATCACCTTCTGGCAAGGGATCCGCGGACGGCTGGCCGGATACTAGGGGTTAGCGTATGCCATTCTCCCCCCAAGAGCTGCTCTACGAGGGCAAGGCCAAGCGCATCTACCGCACTGCCGATCCCAGGGTTTATCTTTGCCAATACAAAGACGACGCCACCGCCTTCAACGCCCAAAAGCGGGGATCCATCGCCGGCAAGGGAGAGGTGAATTGCACCGTCTCCAGCCATGTGTTTGCCTACCTGGCGCAGCAAGGGATCCCCAACCATTTCTTGGCCCAGACCGGCCCCACCGAGATGCAGGTGCGAGCCTTGCACATCCTGCCTTTGGAAGTGGTGGTGCGCAACCGCACCGCCGGCAGCCTCTGCAAGCGCCTGGGCCTGGAGCAGGGGCTTCCTATCCAGCCGCCGCTGGTGGAGTTCTATTACAAAAACGATGCCTTGGGGGATCCCTTGGTGACCCCAGATCACATCCGCCTATTGCAGTTGGCCACGCCGGAGCAGGTGGAGCGCTTGGGATCCCTGGCTTTGGCCATCAACAACCATCTGCAGGCTTTCTGGCGAAGCTGCCGCCTAGAGTTGGTGGACTTTAAGCTGGAGTTTGGCCTGGACGAGAAGGGAGAGATCCTGCTAGCCGACGAGATTAGCCCCGATACCTGCCGTCTTTGGGATCGGGGGGGATCTGAGCCGCGGGTGCTGGATAAAGATCTCTTTCGCTTTGATCTGGGGGATCCGGTGGCTGGCTATCAAGAGGTGTTGCAGCGGGTGCTTCAGGCAGTGGGATCCCAATTCCTTCTCTCCTAGAGGGAGAGGAGCCAGGGGTGAGGGACTATAATCGCCTCAGCGATCCCACTCCTTTAACGCCCGAGCCTCCTTTCGCTTGTCGGGATCCCGCCATGACCTCTCCCCGCCCCCCCTACCCCGGCGAGCGTTTCCGCCGCCAACTGGCCAACCTGCTGGATGCCTGGGTGGAGCAGGGGTTGATTGAACCTGAGCAGCGGGATCGGCTGTGGGAGTACTACCAACTGGATAGCTTGCCCCGAGCGGCCGGCAGCCGTTTTGTCTTGGTGCTGCTACTGTTTGGCGCAGTTCTGGTGGGCCTAGGGGTGATCTCCTTTGTGGCGGCCAACTGGGCTGCCATTCCCCGCTGGGCAAGAGCCTGGGGGTGCTTGGCCCTCATGGTAGGGCTGCAGGTGGCTGGCTTCCAGGTTTGGCAGCAGGGATCCCGACGGCTGGGCAGCGCCCTGCTGATAGCCGGTGAACTGACCCTGGGAGCCTGTATTGGCCTGATGGCGCAGTGGGTTCAGCTTGGCGGATCCGCGGCAGGCCTGTTTTGGGCCTGGGGGATGGGCGGTTTGGCCATGGCCTACGGCTTGCGTCACAGCCCCAGTGGTGTACTGGCCTGCCTTCTGCTGGGCTTGGGGATGGTAGCCGACTTCGTGGATTGGGGGACTGTCAACTTCCTCTATCCTTGGTTGACCCTGGGCCTGCTGGTTCCTCTGGCCTATTGGTGTTGCTCTCGCTGGGTTTTTGCCCTGGCCGTGGTGAACTTTGGCCTGGCGTTGCAAGGGTTAGCCGAGCGTTTGGGCAGCTCTTTCCAAGGTTTAACCCTTTTGCATCTGCTTGGTGTTGCAGTTGTGTGGGGGCTGGCTCTCTGGCACCAACGCCATAAGCCTTGGCTAAGCCGGGTTTTAACTGAAGGAAGGGATCCAGAGCTTCCCGGCGAGCTGGAGCAAGGCTTGGATTTGGCCCCGACAGCCCAGAACTTGGCTCTGCTGGGGCTGGGTGTCCTGCTCTATGTCTGGAGCTTTGTCGGGACGTGGGTCGATCTTTCCGAGGATCCCCTCTGGAACGTTGGGGATCCCTGGGCGAGCTTGTCGGCAGTGGGGTTGCTGCTGCTGACGGGCTGGGGCTGGTGGCAGGGTTGGCAGGAGAAGAGATCCCAGCCCATTGGGGTTTGGCTCGAGGATGCCACCGTTTTGGTCTCTCTGCTTGGCTTGGGGCTTCTGGTGGGGGTGAGCAGCCTCCTCTCTCCCAACTCAACGGATGGGTTGGCCTTTGGCTTCTTTGCCCACTGGATAGTAACTCTGCTGTTGCTGGGGCTGTCAGCAGTGCTCTGCTGGGAAGGGCTACAGCAAGGGCGGCGGGGGCGCTTCTGGCAGGGACTGTTGGGGCTAACCCTGGTGGTGCTGACCCGCTTTTTCGAGTACCCAACCGGCCTGTTGGCCAAGTCGGCGGTGTTGGTGGCCTGTGGGATCGGGGTAATCTGGCTGGGGCTGAAATTTGAGCGGCGGATTTTCTCCCGTCTCTAATTCTTGCCCTTCTAGGAAGCCAAGCCCCGCTACATGATCAAGCAGCTGCGAATGCGAATTTCCCATTTGAGTGCAATTCACGTAGGGGGGACTTCATTGTTCCCCCTTTTCTTCAGCTGACCCTAGCTGAAGTTCTCAAAGCCTACTCAGAAAAAGTAGGAAAGCCTAACGGCGGGCCTGGGCAAAAATGGCCTGCAAAATCTCGTCGGCCCCCTGCCGTTTTAGCTTTTCTGCCAAAGCTACCCCCACCGCTTCCGGGTCGGCTACGGATCCCATTTGGCTGTCGCGGATGAGCCGCCGGCCATCCAGGTCGGCCACCATACCGGTTAGGTGCAGCGCCTCCCCTTGGACTTGGCTGTGAACGCCAATGGGCACTTGACACCCTCCTTCCAAAGCCCGCAGGAAAGCTCGCTCTGCCAAGCAGCGGGCTGTGGCCTCCGCATCGGCCAAGGGTCGGATAAGCTCCAGAATCCGCTCATCTCCCTGCCGGCACTCGATTCCCAGGGATCCCTGCCCAACCGCGTACAGAGACACGCTGGGATCCAACACCTCGTGGATCCGGTCGGCTTTGCCCAGGCGCTTCAACCCGGCCACTGCCAAAATCAGGCCATCGTACTCTCCCCTCTCCAGCTTAGCCAGGCGGGTGTTGAGGTTGCCCCGCACATCCTTAAAGTGCAAGTGGGGAAAGGCATGGCGCAGTTGGGCCAGTCGCCGCAGCGATGAAGTGCCGATCACCGTCCCCTCTGGCAGGGTGGCCAGTCGGTAATCCCGGAACTTTTCCCCCACCACCAAAGCATCCAGGGGATCCTCCCGCCGCGTGATCGCCCCCAACACCAAGCCCTCCGGCAGGCGGGTGGGTAAGTCTTTAAGGCTGTGTACCGCCAAGTCGCTGCTGCCGTTGAGCAGGCTAACTTCCAATTCCTTGGTAAAAAGACCTTTGTCCCCAATTTTGGCCAGTGCCACATCCAGGATGATGTCTCCCTGGGTGGAGAGAGTGTTGAGCTCCAGAGGTAATCCCGGATGGTGTTCTTGCAACTGACCCATCACCCACTGGGTCTGCACCAAAGCCAACTCGCTTTTTCGAGAGGCAATCCGCACCGGCTTGGTGATCCCAGCAGAGGGCTTGGAAGGGGTCGAGGCCCGTTCGCTCATGGCTGCCGCAAAAAAGAACACTGTCTCTCACGCTAGCCGAATCTGTGCCAGGGCAAGGCGGCGGCCTTTAAGATCCTTAACCAAAATTGCAGTTTCCCGAAATCAAGACTTTACCGCAGGGATCCCAGCCGGTAGGATAAGTAGATGGATTCTCCGGCTCGGCGGGGGAGGATCCGGTCTGTCAAGCTCCTCTTCCCCAACCCCAGAGCTTTTGAGGGGAGCTTTCTACAATGGGCACAAGCCCCTGGTTTGGTTGGTCGTCTGCCTGGATGAGTCTTATGGAAGAAAACAACGTCAGCAACGGCACTCAATTACTGCTCAAACGCAACATTCCCGTTAAGGTGGTGGTCACACCCCTTTGGAAAAAGGAAATGCAGGAGCAATTGGAGCGGCAGATCGAAGCCACCGATGCTCAGATGCAACAGCTGGAGTTTCAGGGCAAGCGGGCTATTGCCGAACTGGAGAAACAGAGCCCCAACCCCAACAGCCCCCAAGTGCTCCAACAGGTGGAAGCGGTGAAAAGCCGCGTGAACGAGCAGAAAATCCGCCTCTTGGATCAGAAAAACCAATTGTTGCAGCAGATCAACCAACTGAGCACCCTGGAGCTTAACCAAGAAGTGCTGCAGGGCAATGTGGAGAGCTTCTTCCGAGTCCAAAAAGGAGACAACCTGATCCAGAAAATGCAGGTCGAGATCCTTCTGGAAGATGGGGTGATCAAAGAGATTCGCGGTAACCCCTAGGCCGCTCACCCCCTTGCCGGAGAAGCGGCAGTCGGGATCCCCAATTTTTCTCGCCTGTAGGTTCTCGAGAACTCCGTTTCGCCAACACAATGGGTGACAATAGGTAACAACCTCTTAACAGCCTTTGGGTTAACGCTCGCACAGGCTGGCGAGGTTGGGTAACATTGCCGCCCGGGGGAGGATTCCCATGTCTGAGTTCGTCTGGTCAGAGCCGGAGCCTCTTGAGGATCTTTATCTTCCCGATTGGCTGCTCACCTCGGCCCAACGCCGCCGTCTCAAGGCTCTGCTGGTCCTGGCCATGGTGTGGGGGTTGGTCAGCCTGATGCATGTGGTGCCGACAGCTCGTTGGATCACCGTTGGTTTGGCCACGTTCATGGTGATCCACATTAGCCGCTTATTTCGCCTGCAACCGGCGACCTCCCTGCCCCCTCTGAGACTTCCTCCTGCCGCTGCGACCCGCCGGGATCCCAGGTCAACAGATAACAGCGATGACCCTAACAACAATGACTCTGTCCTGCCGATGCAACGGGATGGGCAGAGCGGGCTTTCTGAGTTGGGCGGGCTGGCCTTGCCCCGTGTGGCTGTGTTGATCCCAGCCAAGAATGAGAGCGCAGTGCTCCCACGGCTGTTGCACAGCTTGACCCAGCTCCGTTACCCCACCAGCCATCTGGAGCTGTGGGCCATCGACGACAACAGCAGCGATGCCACCCCTGAAGTTCTGCGGGAAGCCCAAAAGCGGATCCCCCATCTGCGGGTTTACCGGCGGCAGCCGGGGCGGGGCGGGGGCAAGTCCGGTGCCCTCAACGAGGTACTGCCCCTGACTCAAGGGGAGATCATCCTGGTCTGCGATGCCGATGCTGTGGTGCCCTCGGATTTTCTTGCCCGCACTCTACCCTTGTTTGTTCAAGTGAGCAGCCTGCGCAGCCGTTTTGGCAGACGGATGGTAGGGGCTGTACAGGTGCGCAAGGCCCTGAGCAACCCCAAGGTCAACTTCTGGACTTTGGGGCAGGTGGCGGAAATGGCCTCCGACGCTTATTTTCAGCAGCAGCGCGTGGCCGTGAGGGGCATTGGCGAGCTACGTGGCAATGGCCAACTGGTGCGGCGAGATGTCTTGGAAAAGTGCGGCGGCTGGAATGAGAGCACCCTCACTGACGACCTGGATCTCACCTTCAAGCTGCACCTGGCGGGCGTAGATATCGCCTTTCTGACGGAGCCGGCCATCGTCGAAGAAGGGGTCACCTCTTGGAAAAGTCTCTGGCACCAGCGCTGCCGCTGGGCGGAAGGGGGCTACCAGCGCTATCTCGACTACTGGCCAGGGATCCTCGGTCGCCGCATGGGGATGGCCAAAACAGTAGATCTCTGGGCCTTCTTTATTTCTCAGTACTTGCTGCCGATGGCCTTGGTTCCCGACACCCTCTGGGTGCTGTTGGCGGGCCACTCCTCGGTGCTGCTCCCCTTGAACGCGCTGGTGATGGGCTGCTTGACGGTGGCCTTTTACCGGGGGCTACGCCAGGTGGAGGGCTTGCGCGGACGGCGACTTTGGTGGCACACCGCCCTGGGCTTGGTCTACATGCTCCACTGGCTGCCGGTTATGATCGCCACAACTGCTCGCATGTGTGTACAGCCCAAGCGCCTAAAGTGGGTGAAAACTGTTCATCACGGCGCTTGAGGTCAGCAAGTTGGATCCAATCCTGCTATCCTAGTCAAGCACCTGCTCACGCCCTGCTCGACCATGGCCCGCCTCTACTACGACACCGACGCCAACCTGGAGCCTTTGGCCGATAAAACCGTTGCCATCATCGGCTATGGCAGCCAAGGCCACGCCCACGCCCTCAATTTGCGCGATAGCGGTGTCCAGGTCATCGTTGGCCTTTACCCTGGCAGCCCTTCCTGGCCCAAAGCCGAGCAAGACGGCTTAATGGTCAAAACGGTGGCGGATGCTGCCGCTGCCGCCGATTGGGTAATGGTTTTGCTGCCCGATGAAGTGCAAAAGGCCGTTTTCCAGGGCGAAATCCGTCCCCACCTGCAGCCGGGGAACGTGCTCCTCTTTGCCCACGGCTTCAACATTCACTTCGGGCAGATCCAGCCGCCGGCAGACGTGGATGTCATCATGGTTGCCCCCAAAGGCCCTGGGCACTTGGTGCGGCGCACCTACCAAGCGGGGGAAGGGGTGCCCTGCCTGTTTGCCGTCTATCAAGATGCCTCGGGAATGGCACGGGAGCGGGCCATGGCCTATGCCAAAGCCATCGGTGGCACGCGGGCCGGCATTTTGGAAACCACCTTCCGGGAAGAGACCGAAACCGACCTCTTTGGCGAGCAGGTGGTGCTCTGCGGTGGGCTGACGGCTCTGATCAAAGCGGGGTTTGAAACCTTGGTGGAAGCGGGCTACCAGCCGGAACTGGCCTACTTCGAGTGCCTGCACGAGGTGAAGCTGATCGTGGATCTCATTGTCGAGGGGGGCTTGGAGAAAATGCGCCACAGCATCTCCAACACGGCAGAATACGGCGACTACACCCGTGGCCCCCGCATCATCACGGAGCAAACCCGCGCCGAGATGAAACGCATCCTCGCCGAGATTCAAAGCGGCCAATTTGCCCGTGAATTTGTCTTGGAAAATCAGGCCGGCAAGCCAGGGTTTACTGCGATGCGGCGCCGCGAGGCCGAACACCCCATTGAACAGGTGGGCAGGGAGCTGCGGGCCATGTTTAGCTGGCTAAAGAAATAGGTCGGATATCTGGAGCTGAGGGTAGACCATCTCTGTGCTGGATCTGAAGCTGCTGCGGGATCGCCCTGAACAGGTACGCCAAGCCCTGCAAAACCGCCGGGCCACAGTCGATCTGGACGGGATCCTGCAGTTGGATCGGGAGCGGCGGCAGTTGGAGGCCCGCAAGGGATCCCTGCAGGCCGAAAGCAACAGCCTCGGCAAAAAAGTCGGCGAGATCATCCGCCAGGGGGCGGATCCCCAAGGCCCCGAAGTGGCGGCCCTGCGGCAGCGGGGGGTGGATCTCAAGGCCGAGATTGCCCAACTGGAGCAGCAGGAACGGGAGCTGGAAGAGGAGATTCGTGCTCGGCTGCTTACCCTGCCCAATTTGCCCCTGCCCAGCGTGCCGGTTGGCCGAGATGAGGCCGACAATGTAGAGGTGCGCCGCTGGGGTGAGGAGCTAAAGCCGGCCCATCCTGTCCTTCCCCATGACGAGATTGCCGAAAAACTGGGGTTGCTGGAGATTGGCCGTGCGGTCAAAGTGGCCCAAAGCCGCTTTGTGGCTATGGTAGGGGCGGGCGCGGCCCTGGAACGGGCCTTGATTGCCATGATGCTGGAGCGCCACATTGCAGCCGGCTACACCGAGGTGATCCCGCCCTTTTTGGTCAACAGCGCTGCTTTACAGGGGACGGGGCAATTGCCCAAGTTCGCCGAAGATAGTTTTCGCTGTGCTGATGACGACCTGTGGCTGATCCCGACCGCGGAAGTTCCCCTCACCAACCTGTACCGGGATGAGATGATCCCTGCAGAGTCTCTTCCTCTCTACTTCTGTGCTTACACCCCATGTTTTCGCCGCGAGGCGGGCAGCTATGGCCGCGACACCAAGGGGCTGATCCGGTTGCACCAGTTTCAAAAAGTGGAGCTGGTCAAGGTCACTCGCCCAGATCAATCGGAAGCCGAACACGAGAAGCTGGTGCAGGATGCCGAGGCCATCTTACAGATGCTGGAGCTGCCCTACCGGGTGGTGGAGCTGTGTAGCGGCGATTTGGGCTTTGCGGCAGCCCGCTGCTTTGACTTGGAGGTGTGGTTCCCCTCCCAAAATCAATACCGCGAGATCTCCAGTTGCTCCAACTGCTGGGACTTTCAGGCCCGCCGTGCCAACCTGCGCTACAAAGAAGCCGGCCAGAAAGGCACCCAGTTTGTCCACACCCTGAACGGATCTGGCTTGGCGGTGGGGCGCTCTCTGGCTGCCCTGCTGGAAAATCACCAACAGCCGGATGGCTCGATTCGCATTCCCAAGGCGCTGCGTCCCTTTCTCAGCTCCCGGTTTCTCTCGGAAGACGGGATCCTCATTCCTGCTGCCTGAGCTCAAACTCAACCCAGTTTGATTGAGACTCGATTGAGACGCTCCTGCCCACCCGGCAGACGCCCTTATCTTTTCTGCAGTTTGGAAATGAATCAGCTTGACCTGCTCCTCGCTCTACAAGGATGAGGATCCCTGACGCCTCAGGGAGACGTCTCACATAGTCTCACATACAGGTAGTCTTCAAATCCATTTTCCTATTGGGCTATCCTTTCGCTTGGGATTTGCCCTTGATGCGATCCAACTCAGCTTGCAATTCGGCGATCTTCTGGCGCAAACGGGCCGCTTCTGAAAGTTCGATGGCCGTGCCTGCCTCGCCCTCGGCATTGCTAATGTCGTCGATGGTGATCTTGCGGGGACCGGCAGTTTGTCTGTCTTCTCCCTTGCGGTTGGCGTTGGCGGCGATGGCATCCATGTAAGCCCGCGCCTCTTCAGCGGTCATCGCCCCCCGCTCCACCAGCTCGTCCACCAAAGCTTGCGCCTGCTTGCGCAACTCCATCAGACGGATACTCGCTTTGCTGGCCACCTTGGCAGCATTATCCGCCGCCACAGCCGCCAAACCCATGCCGAAGTAAAAGGCTTTTTGAGCCCAGTTGGCGAGGGGATTGTCTGTTTCGGACATAGTGTAATGCGCTGCTAGGGCAAGGAGGAGAGAACCCAGCAGAGAGAAGTAGGGCTGCAAAGGGCGACCCGGGTTGACGCGCCTGCTCAGAGCATCCCGTGGTGCTGCTATCTTCCGATCCTGACACGGTTTGGGCGTCGGAGCTGCACGGACCCAGGTCTTCCAGTAGCCTAGCATTTTTCCCCTCTGCCCTGCTCGGCTTTCTTGGGCAACAGATGGGTTTCTCAGGGGGCTAGGGAGTTTCAGGCGGCTGCAGATAAACAGGGATCCGCTCTACGGCTGTATCGCTGCGCTGCACCTCCTGTTCCTGAACTTGAGGAAGGGTTACCGGCAGGGTAACCGGTTGAGCAACAAAACAACTGGCCACGGGCAGCGCTTGCTCCAGTTCGTCCAGAGGGCGGGGGATCACTGCCACCGCGTGCAATTCCCCAATGCGCTCTGCTTCGTACATGCCGGCATCGATGGCAATGGCCACGTTGGCTACCGTGCCGCGAATAATGGCCGTACACAAACCATCCCCGATGGTTTCATAGGCCGCCAGTTGGACATCCGCCGTTTTGAGCATGACATCGGCAGCCCCCACCATCGCCGGGAAGCCGCGAGTTTCCAGCAGGCCCACGGCCAAGTTGCTGAGGCGGCTATAGCCGCGGTTTTGCGCCAGTTGAGACAGCTTGCTGCTAATCGGCAGTACCACTTCCAAGTTGGGCAGGGGGCGCGGGATCACCAAACTGGAGATCTCCTCTTGGTCAAACTGGCGGGCCAGCTCAATGCCCTCCTCAATGGCAATGCGCACATCGGCAATTCCCCCCCGCACAATGGCTGTGCAGTAGCCCCCCGAGGTTTTCTCAAAGCCGATCAGCGTCACGCCTGCCGATTTGGTCATGGCGTCAGCAATGCGCACAATGACCGGAAAGCTGCGCGTCTGAATCAGGCCCAGAGAGGTTGACATCGGCATCCTAACCACTCATGCCAGTTTAGCCATTAGAGCCGGCCATCCCCAGAGGAGAGCACCTGTCGATAGGGATAAATCTTGCTCAAGAGGCGATCCAATTCCGAATGGCCAGGGATCCCGTTGAGGTTGCGCGTTTTGGTCCTTGGGGAACCGGACTTTTCTTGGGTTTGCTCGGCAGCTTCCTGCCAACGGCGGGTTTGCTTTTCAACATTGGCCACCGGAGAACTGGGTGGGGGAGACGGCTCAGGCGACATCTCTGGAGCCATTTCCACTGCCGCCGGCGAGGGCTCTGCCGGGATGGGCTTGCTGCCGCCCGCCTCCTGGAGATCGAAACCATAGGTGGGATCCCCGAGCAGCGAGCCGGGGGGAATGACTGCTTGGCTGAGCACCGAACAATTCAGCACTGTGGTTTCTGAGCCGATGCAGGCGTTTTTGCCGATGGTGCCCTGCCCGATCACCAGCACCCCCATTCCCAAGGTTGCTCCCGCCTCCACGATGAGGGATCCCCCACAGGCGTGCAGAACGGATCCCATGCCGATACACGCGCCGCGCCCGATGTGAATTCGACAGCCGGGGTTGGCCCGCAGCAGCACCCCTGCCCCAATCCCCGCCCCGGCTTCCACCTGTACCTCACCACTGACAAAATAGCGAGTTTCGTCGTTCTGGCCAGGCAAGGCGCGGAGCGTCATGGAGTTGGGCAAAGTAGAGGCCAACAAAGTGCTCCTCATCGCTGGGGGGTTGGGCTTGAACCAACAGAGGTCAAAAAAAGCTGGGATCCCTCAAGGGGTTTGGATGATCTGCTCCAGCACTCGCCGTTTGGCTTTTGGGTCAATACCCAGCAGGCGGACGTATTCGCCGCGATGTTCCTCCAGACAGGCTTCCAGAGCTGCCACCACTTGCGGCACTTGGGTGGCCTCGATGGGGCTACAGCTTTGCCAAGAAGAGGTGCGAAAACGGCGCTTGTCCGCATGTTCGGTGCCGATGCGGTAGCCTTGGCTGAGCAACTGCTGCACCTGAGCCACCACCTCGGCATTGAGGCGGGTGCCAGAAGGGGATCCCTTGGGGGCAGAAGCAGGAGCCGCGGCAGCAGCAGCAGATTTTACGCTAGGGGTTTGGATGATGCGCTCATAGACCCGCCGTTTGCCTTTGGGATCGATCCCCAGCAGGCGCACATATTCTCCCTGGTGCTCCGCCAGGGCAGCCGTCAGCTTAGCCAACACCTCTGGCCCGCGGGTGGCGCGAATGGCCGGCCCACTCTGCCAGGAAGAGGTTTTGAAGCGGCGCTCGTCGGCATATTCGTAGCCAATGCGGTAGCCTTGGGCCAGCAGCCGATGCACCTCCTCCTGCACCTCCAGATCCAGGCCGGCACTGCCCCCTGCCGCAGGAGCCGTATCTGCCACCACGCCGGTTCCCGCAGGACTGCTGCTCACCTGGCCTTGCGGGGTTTGAATGACCTTCTCCAGCACCCGCCGTTTGCCTTTGGGATCGATCCCCAGCAGGCGCACATATTCTCCCTGGTGCTCTGCTAGGGCAGCCTGAACAGCGGCCAGGATCTCCTGCGGCTGACCGCTCAAATTGCCTAAGGTCTGCCAAGAAGAGGTGCGGTAGCGGCGGGCATCGGCCACCTCCAGGCCAACGCGATACCCCTGCGCCAACAAAGTCCGGATCTCCTCCTCCAGCCCTGAGCCAGAGCGAGAGCCGACCGCCCCAGAACCCGGAGCAGCGGCTGCCGAGACGCGGCTGGGCATCCCAGAGACCAGCGCCGGCCCATCGGGGGTTTGGATGATCTGCTCCAGCACCCGCCGTTTAGCCTTGGGATCGATCCCCAGCAGGCGCACATATTCCCCTTGGTGTTCTGCCAGGATGGCCCCCAATGACTGCACCACCTCCGCCTCGTGGGTGCTGGTGATTGGGCTTTCGCTTTGCCAGGAAGAGGTTTTGAAGCGGCGAGCATCGGCATATTCCAGCCCCACGCGATAGCCTTGGGCCAGCAGGGCGCGAATTTGCTCCACCACCTCCGGCTTGAGAGGGGATCCGCCGCCGTTCCGGCCATTGCCGCGATGGGAAGAATGAGTCATGGGTGCCGTCTCCGTAGCCGTTGAGTTAGAGGTGCGCTGCAGTTCGTTGCGGATGGGAGCGATACAGACGAGGTTTTCGCTGCACTGGTAGCCCTCTCGCAGGGCTTGGTTGATGCCGATCACGTGTTGGGCAAACTTGGCATCGCTATCCTGGACGTCGGGCAGCCGGTCGGCCTCGGCCTGGGTGGTGATGATGGATCCAGAAGGCACATACTTGCCTGGGGGGATCTCCACATCCTGGATCAGGCAATGCAACATGATGATGCAGCCATCCCCAACCCGAGCGTTGAACACCGTCGAGCGGAAGCCAATAAAGCAGTCGTTGCCCACGTAGGCCGGCCCGTGGATCAGAGCCATGTGGGCAATGGAAGTGTTTCTGCCGATCCAAACGGAGTAGGGTTGGCCGTCTTCTCCTATCACCCGCCCCTGTTCCAGGCCGTGGATGACCACCCCATCCTGAATGTTGGATCTGGCGCCAATGTGGAAGGGGGATCCCTCGTCAGCGCGAATGGAAGTTCCCGGGGCGATCAGCACCTCCGCTTCCACCCGCACATCCCCAATGAGGTTGGAGAAAGAATGCACGTAGGCTGTGGGATCGATCTTGGGCTCCGCCAGTCGGCGAGACCAGGGCGTTGGCGGTGCAGCATAGGTGTGAGCAGGCATAACCGTGAGCCTCTAGAACGCAGTAGGGCGGACAAGGGCAGCAAGAGAGATGAGAAGGGAAGGGATCCCAGCTAGCGTTGATCGCGCTTGTTGTAGAGAGAGCGACCGCCAACGCTGACCGTATCGATAATCGCCATCACCACCGCATCCAGCGGGCGAGTCTGGTTTCCTTGCGGCTGGCGAGCGGCACTGCCTTGGCTAACCAGCACCCACTCGTCAATGCCGGCCCCCACCGGATCGGCAGCCACAGCGTAATCGGGTTGCGGCTGGCCCTCGAGATCGACGTACTGCACCAACAAAAACTTCACGCCCGTCAAGCTGGGATCCTTTTGAGTGCTGGTGACGGTGCCCCGCACAATGGCAATACGCATCAGGGACGGGTGAAGGGACGGATGGCATTTACCCCTTCGCGGAACTGAGCCACATCCTCGGTGTAGCGAATGGGCAACACGTACTCCAGGTTCTCGTGGGGACGGGCGATAATGTGCCAAGACAACAACTGGCCGCCGTTCACCCGCTTCACCGAGTCAATGCCGGCAGCCACCGAGGCTTGCACCTCCGAGACATCCCCCCGCACGATCACGGTGACCCGACCGCTGCTGATTTTCTCGTAACCCACCAGGGTAACGCGGGCTGCCTTGACCATGGCGTCGGCAGCTTCTACCACTGCCGGGAAGCCCAGGGTTTCGATCATTCCAACTGCAATAGCCATAGGTACTCCTTACGCTGAAAGTGAAAGTGGGGTGCGAACTTTCTGGGGTGCGAACTTTACTGAAGTGGGGACTAGGTGCGGAACTGCTCTACCGCCTCGGTATAGCGGATGGGCAACACAAACTCCAGGTTCTCGTGGGGACGGGCAATGATGTGGTGGGAGAGAATCTCACCCCCGCTCACCCGCTTGGCAGACTCCAAACCGGCAGCCACCGAGGCTTGCACCTCCGAGACATCCCCCCGCACGATCACGGTGACCCGACCGCTGCCGATTTTCTCGTAACCCACCAGGGTAACGCGGGCTGCTTTGACCATGGCGTCGGCAGCTTCTACCACTGCCGGGAACCCGCGGGTTTCGATCATTCCAACTGCAATAGGCATATCAACTCTCCACTTTTGAACACACTCAGTTCCTGAACGCTGTCGAACCCAGCAACAAGGCAAATTGATCTCGCTTATTGGGTTCGCTCATGCAATCTCCTTTCGATTTCATCAGAGAGATCCTCTGCCCAAATCTCGATTGACAGCTTTTCCCGGCGACACCTACCCCAGCCACCAGAGACCCCCCTCTGAGGGGAGAAGGCTCTGAGCCACAGACCTCCGACTGAAGTCAGAACAGGTTGTAGGAGCCATCAGGGTTAACCGCAACTGTCACTCAGGCGGGCAAAGCTGCCAGCTCTGAGCTAAGTCCACATCTTTCTTGTACAAAATCGATCATACAAAATTGACTAGGACAGCTCAGAGAAGGGATCCCCGACTTAACAAAATGATATCCCCACTCAATCCTGGACGAAAATCAATATTTTTAATTAGCACGATAGCTTTTTATTAAGAGAGGCAAAATTGTTATCAATTCAAAAATAATTCTTGACATCTTTTCAACTTTCACCGCTCATCGACTCCTGGATCATCGGCGCAGTGAGGGGGGCACTTCCAGGCCGTGGGCTTCCATGAGGTCGGCTTGGCCCATCAGGTGGGCTGGGGATCCCTGGGCCCAGATCCGACCTTGATCCAACAGGATGACCTGATCGCACACCTCCAGGATCAGCTCCAGATCGTGGGAAGCCAGCAGAAAAGTGTGGGCGGCCTGTTGCAAAAAAACTATCAACCGGCGCCGGGCTCGCAAATCGAGGTTGGCCGTCGGCTCATCGTAGAGCACCAACTGGGGCTGCATCGCCAGGATCCCGGCAATGGCGACCATGCGCTTTTCCCCACCGGAGAGGTGATGGGGGGGACGATCGGCCAAATGGAGGGTGCCGGTCATCTGCAGGGCGGCCTGAACGGCAGCCGCAATCTCCGCCTCAGGACGGGCCAAATTGCGCAGTCCGAAGGCCACATCTTCGGCCACCGATGGGGCAAACAGTTGGTCGTTGGGATCCTGAAACACCAACCCCACCTCAGGGCGAAACTGGCCGGGCCGCAGCGGCTGGCCAAACAAACTCACCTGGCCAGAGCAGGGGGGCAACAGGCCGCAGAGGGTGAGGAACAGGGTAGTTTTACCCGCGCCATTGGGGCCGATCACCCCCAGATGTTGCCCAACCTCGACCCGTAGATCCAGCCCTTGCAGCACCGGCGGATGACCGGGATAAGCTGTCCACAATTGGTTCACCTCCACCGCCGGCACCGGGTTCATAGCAAAGCTAGGGCATTCGCAGGTCTTTCCAGCGCTCCTGGGTGGCCGTGGGGGTAAGTTGCAAGGTGGGCACACTGGGGCTGGTCAGGTCAATGTGGACGATGTCGTCGGGCGTACACTCGCAGTAGCGGCGCAGATCCCGCATTTGGTTGAGGGTCTGAATTTGCAAGGGCAAGCGGTCGGAAATCGGCCCCAGGTAGACGTTGCCCAGCTCAGTATGCAGGGTAATTCCCGCTCCAGATTGCCAATCCACTGCCCTGATCTGAATTTCAGACTGCTGTAAAGCCCTGAGCAACAGCGCCCATTGCTCTGGGGTGTGGTTCTCCCAGCCCAGCAGCTCCAGCTCAGGCCAAGACTTGGGGGAACGGTAGGGATCGGGAGACAGCCAGTTGCCCTGGACATCCACCCAGCCCAGTTGGTTGCCCCATCGCGCGCGCGCCACAGGTTGCCGTTCCCGCACCTGGACGATGACACCCACCGGCAGCAGCCGCCGCTGCACCTGGACGCTTTCGATGGGAGAGGGGCGGGTCGGGGATCCCAGCAAAGCCCTTTCCAAAACAGCCGGTTGCACCTGCCAAATGTTGAGGGGATACTGCAGGGGCAATTGTGCCCGTATCCAGGCGGGATCGACCCAGTGGGCACCCTTTACCTGAATCTGTTCTGGCTGACGAATTTGCCAGTGGGGCTGCCGTAGGCCCAGCACCAGCAGCGTCAGGAGGGCTATCGAACTGGTCAAGCGCCAGGATCCCTGCCAAAACCGGCTGCGCCGTTGCCGACGCAAAAGCCGCCTGCGCTGCAAAAGTTGTTCACGGGTGGGAGCAGCCAGAAGCGCCATGGCTCCCCCTTCACCCCATCACAGGGTGTGGAGATGGGAAGCATTCCCTGCTTCTATTCAACCCGCAATCTCCTGAACTTGATCTGCGCGCAGCCAAACCGTAGGGGTGGGAACAGCCCCAAACTTAATCTGCAGGTAGTCACCTTTGATATCCACGACTTCTCCGGGGGTCTCGAAAACGTAGTTGGGAATAAAAGGATCGCTTGCCTGCGCTTCTAAACTACCCTCCAGTTTCTCGCGGATGGCCCGCACCAGGGTGCCTCGCTTGATTGCCATTGCTCCTCCTCAAGTTCAGTCGCGGATTAGTCGGCTCGATAGCAGTTGTATCACGCCTGCCGCTGCCGTGAAGAAGAAAGCTGGGATCCAGCCTCTGGCTCGGCTCTGACGGGGATCAACCTGAATTTGGCCTATTTGCGTCTCAGGCTGCGGGCCATATTGCGGAAGGTATCCATGTCCGATCCCCCCTGACGGCGTGGGCTTACTCCGCTGCTGCTTGAAGCGGAGGATCCCTGCTCAGCAGCAGTTTCAGGAGTTTTGGCTTGCTCTGTGGACAACTTAACTTTGCTGAGGGAAGAGACCTGCTCCACCACCTCCACCTTCTCCTTGCTGCCGAAATCCTGGAAGGTGTGCTTCACGATCCTGGGGGTGCGCATATACTCGATGTTGCCAAGGGTTTTGGCTTCATCTGGGTCGAGAAAAAAAGTATTGTCGTTTTTCGCTTTCTTTGGGGTTGGCTTAGCAACAGTTTCCGGTGAGGACGTGGCCGCAGCTTTGCCGCGCGAGCCGAACAAGCGCTTGAAGATGCCTACCATGGTCGTTTTGCCTGCAATGGGAAGGAAGTTGAGCCGGATCCCTAGGCACTGATATTGGCCACCCGCCCTTGGCAAGGTGAGGGCCAGGCCCGGTCATGAAATAATGTTAAGCCAACTTAGAGCATCCTGCCCTCCGGGGCAGAAGGGTTTCTGGATCCCGCACCTCAGAGGGAGAGAGTTTCAACCTCTGGCAAAGGGTTTGGCCGATGGCAATGTAACTCATCCCCAAAGCATCTCAGGATCAGGAAGTTCAGGGATCCCTGTAGCCGACTGCCATACAACGTAGCCGACTGCCATACAACCTTCTGGCCGAGAAATTGGCTTACGCTCGCTCCTCTCTTCTAGAGAGCCAGAGGAGTTTCCTCATACGCTAGATGCGTTGTCTTAGCTAGCAGTGGCTATATGGCTATACAGTGAAGTAAGAAGTCCAAAAACTCACTCCAGGCTCAGATAAGTAAAAACTGCAGTATGAAGCTGTGCCTCCAGATCGGCCTGGTAAGAAAACCTTACTGCTGCACTTTTGAGGTGTAGTGTACTTCAACCCTGAGAGGAGCGCCCAGGTTCAAGGCAGTGCCAATACACCGGGCCAAGATTTGAATGTTAAGCCGCTGATCCGTCGATTCTAAACTTGTTGCAAGCCGACTCTTGCTTGGACCAACTACGGGTGAACGCTGTACGCTCATCTTAACAGACTCCCTATTTTGGTGAGGGCTGAACAACCAACTGACTTTCAGGTGATGTTATTGAGGAATCTCAAAGGAATACCGACCAGCAGCATCCAAGAACCTGCTCTTTGAGATTAGGATGATTTGCCCTTCTTGTGCATCGACAACCCTACGGATTTGTTAGGCAAGACACTCTTGGACTTTAAGGGATCCCACGGAAAAAGAATCTCTACTTTGCGAAACTTTGCGAAGCACTTTTGGGTAGAGATGAGGACGACCCGGAAAACTGGCTCTCGGTTCCCTGCGCACGCTCACCAACCGCCAAAACATCCTGCCCCAACTGGCCGGGGATCCAGCCGCATCGGATTGCCTGGCAACAGGGTTGCCGTAGGTTTCTGGAAGAGCTGTGCTGTTTGGCGGGTTCGGTCTGCCGCGGCTCCCTGTAAAGGATGGATGTTGCCGCCCCGCAGTTGGGCATTGCTCTATTCTGGGATGAGCCCTCTTATAATGAGCATTGGGAATTCAACTGTCCCTGCTGCCCATCCGCCTGGCTGGGTGCTCTTCGTAACCTGGAAAGGGGCAACCGAGCCGCAAAGTCTGGGATAACTGCTGTTACGTTTTGAGAGGAATCCATGTCTCTAGTTTTCAACCTGGTGAAGCGTTTGCAGCTCATCCTGCTCAGCCTTGTGGTTGGGGGGGTAGCTGTGGCGCTCTTGTCCAACCCTGCTGCTGCCGAGACCTACATTGTCAAAATGGGATCCGACAAAGCCCAGTTGGTCTACGATCCGCCTTCTCTCACCATCAACCAAGGGGATACCGTTCAGTGGGTGAACAACAAGGTCTACCCCCACAATGTTGTCTTCGACAAGGTGCCCGGTGGAGATGCGGCTTTGGCGGCCAAACTCTCCCACAAGGCACTGCTCACTGCTCCTAAGCAGGTGGTGGAGTCGGCTTTTGTTGATGTTCCTCCAGGTGAGTACACCTACTACTGCACGCCCCACCGTGGGGCCGGAATGGTCGGCAAGATCATCGTGAACGGCTAAATCCACACCCCAAGTGCTGAACTTCTAGGGATCCCACTTTTGGTTTTGCCTTGCTGGACAGGGATCCCTGCCTTTAGCATAAAAGTTAGCCCTCTCAGGAGTGGGAGGGCTTTTTGGCGAATGAATACGCATTCGACCGGCTTGCCCTGTACTGCGCAAGTGTAGTTCTCAAACGGGTTCTCTATGACCACCAGCGTTAAAGGTTACCTGCTCTTGGCCGTTTCCTGCCTCAGCGCCATTGCTGCTGTTGGCTCAATTTTCGAGTTGGCTTCTGGCGAGCCGGATTTTGGCGTCGGCCCCACCAGCATCATCTTGGTTGTCGCTGCTCCATTGGCTGTTTGGCTGTTTCAGGCTGCGGTTGGAGCGGCACGAGCCGGCAATACTGCCGGGAAGGGAAGCAAAAAGAAAAAATGAGGAGACGGTGAGAACCCTGAGCAAATGGATATGGGGTCAGCAGGTTTGCTTCAAAGAGACTTCTGACTCCCTCTCGATTTCAGTCAGTTGGTGAAACTCCGGCAAGAGCTCCCGTTTCTGCACGGCTCCGAGCGCCGATTCCAAGCCGGCGGTAGCTAGGGTACAACTGGAGCCAGAACCATTCAGTA
The DNA here is from genome assembly GCF_054058915.1 of Thermostichus sp. MS-CIW-41. Classification (NCBI taxonomy): domain Bacteria; kingdom Bacillati; phylum Cyanobacteriota; class Cyanophyceae; order Thermostichales; family Thermostichaceae; genus Thermostichus; species Thermostichus sp. MS-CIW-41. The sequence continues at coordinate 28,597 of NZ_JBSSBO010000003.1, read as the reverse complement.
CGGTCTCGGTAACCTGTCCGTTTTTGTCGATCCGATATTCCACTTTGATGTATTCAGGCATCGGCACTCCACTTGTTACCGAACAACAACGGGTTCTTCCCCATTCTAGTTCTTGCTTCCTTTTCCTGGGCTAGATCTGGCTGGGCTCTATGGCTTCTGCTCGTCCCCTCTTCCAGGCTGCCAAAAGGGATCCCGGGATCCGGCGAGACCTCGGCTTGGGCGTGGGGGCATTGGTGTGTGTGGTGCTGATCGGCACCCTCTGGTACCACGGGGTGGAGCAGTGGCCTTGGGTGGAAGCTTTTTACATGACCGTTATCACCCTGACCACTGTTGGCTTTATGGAGGTGGGGCCGCTGGGGGATCGGGGGCGTTTGTTTACGGTGGCCTTGATCCTGATGGGGGTCTTGAGCATTGGGTTCATGGTGAATCGCTTTACAGAGGCCCTCATCCAGGGACATTTTCAGGAAGGGATCCGGCAGCGGAAATGGAAGAAACAGATGGAAGCGCTGAACAACCACTACATCATTTGCGGTTTCGGGCGCATTGGGCGGCAGGTGGCCCAAGAGTTTCGAGCAGAAGGGGTGCCATTTTTGGTGATCGATCAGTCTGCTGAGGCGATTCAGGTGGCTCAAGAGCTGGGATATGTGGCTCTCCAGGGGGATAGTACTCTGGATGCCACTTTGCTGGAAGCGCGGGTGCAACAGGCGGAGGGACTGATTGCCGCCCTATCTTCCGATGCCGAGAACCTCTACGTGGTCTTGTCGGCCCGCACCCTGAACCCCCGCATTCGCACCATTGCCCGCGCCAATACGGAGGAGGCTTTGCAAAAACTGCAGCGGGCGGGCGTTGCCCATGCCATTTCTCCCTACATCACGGGCGGAAAACGCATGGCGGCGGCTGCCTTACGCCCCCGGGTTGTGGACTTTGTGGATGGCATCCTTGTCGGTCGGGATCGCACTTTTTACCTAGAGGAGTACGAGCTGGCAGCCCAAGAATGTCCTTATGTCGGGCAAACCCTACGGAAAGCCGATTTGCGCAACCGATCCGGAGCTTTAGTGGTGGCGATTCGACGGGCGGATGGCCAGTTGATTGGTGGCCCCAGCGGAGAAACCCTGTTGCAGCCGGGGGATCTGCTGTTGTGCATGGGCACTGCAGAGCAGTTGCGTCGGCTTGGACAGTTGCTCTATCCACGCCCGTAGCAGCCCGTTCTCCACCTGGGTAGCCTGGCTCAAATCCGCCTCAGGATACTGGGGCCGTGAGAGTCGGTGCCGCAGGTTTTCAAAAGTCCGTAGGCCTCGGCCAACTCTTCCGCTTTCTCCGTCACTTCTGGGCTAGGGATCCAAATCTCCGGGTTTTTGTAGGCGTAGTAGACCTCAAGGCCATCTATTCCCAACTCCGCTGCTGCTGGGACGATTTCCTCTGCAGGCAGGCAATAGCGAAAGGGATGGGCCAACACCGCCAAGCCTCCTGCCGCTTGAATGGCCTGGATCGCGTCGGCGGCGGGCAAGCCGGGAACCTGCTCCCCTTGGGTAAAGGGATCCAGGACACCATCGGTGGGATCGAAGCCGTAGCCGAGAATATGCACTTCACAGCCCAACAGGTTGGCTGTGATCTCGATCCCCGGCCACAGGATGGGGTCGTCGGGACGATCCAGGTGGGCGCGGGCTCGCTCGTAGCCCTTCAAGGTGTGGTGATCGGTGATGGCCAGTCCCTTCAGACCGTGCCGGCGTGCTTGCTCCGCCAGATCCACGGGATCCATCTGCCCATCCGAACAACGAGTGTGTAGGTGAAAGTTGTACTGCAAGGGACAAGAACGAGGGCCAACCCCCTGTAGCACCTGCCGCAACTCCCCAGCAGAAGGCACCACGCAGGGATCCCGTTCCAAGCTGACAACCATAGCCACCCTTGGGTTCTGAAGTTTTATTAAGCATGTCCCCCCATTGTAGCCAGGGGCAAGGGTCAGTGCTATGGGTCAAAGGCCGCTGAGCTGAGGGTTCAGAAGCCGTGGGCCAATACTTCCTCAGCAGCACGAGTTCCCGCCCCTGGGGTGAAGTCGCTGTAGCCCACGGTGTGTAAAGCTGACTCCAGAGCAGCCAAGGTCATCAGCACATCGCGGTCACTCACAAAGCCCAAATGGCCAATGCGGAAGATTTTGCCCTTGAGGTGGTCTTGTCCAGCGGCAAGGGCGATGTCGAAGTGTTTCTTCAAGGTGCTGCGGATGGTGTCAGCGTTGATCCCTTCGGGAGCGAGTACAGCTGTTACCGAAGGACTGGCCGCTGACTCTGGATCAACCAAGAGCTTTAGCCCCAGAGCCTTGACGCCAGCACGGGTGGCCTGGGCCAGCTTGGCATGACGCCGGTAGATGGCTTCCAACCCTTCTGCGCGCATCATGCGCAGGGTAACCTGCAGGGCGTAAAACAGGTTCACCGCCGGTGTAAAGGGAGTGGTGCCTTGGCGCAGGGCCTTTTGCGCCAGCTTAAAGCTCCAGTAGTACTTGGGAAACCTAGAGCGCTCCGTAGCGGCCATGGCCCGCGGGCTGACGGCCACAAATCCCAGCCCTGGTGGGATCATATAGCCCTTCTGGGATCCCGAGGCCACCACATCCAAGCCCCATTCGTCCATTAACACCGGCATTGCCCCCACGCTGGTGACCCCATCCACCAGGACGAGGGCTTCCCCGTGCTCGCGGGCAGCAGCAGCAATGGCTTGGACATCGTTGGCTACGCCGCTAGAAGTCTCCGAGTGGGTGAGGATGACGGCTTTGATGGTTTTTTCCCGGTCGGCAGCCAGCTTTTCTTGGAAGATCTCGACGGGGTAAGGGATCCCCCAGGGGGTTTCCACCCGCTCACACTGAAGGCCAAACTGCTCGGACATTTCCGCCCAGCGCTCCCCAAACTTGCCGTTCACCCCCACCAAAACCCGATCCCCAGGGCTGAGGGTGTTGAGGATCCCGGCTTCCATGGCACCAGTGCCACTGGCGGAAAAGACAAACACATCGGAGGTGGTTTGGTGCAGCCAGCGCAACCCATCGGTGACCTCTTCCAAAATGGCGGTGAACTCTTTGCTGCGGTGCTCGATGGGCCCCCGTGCCATCGCCAGCAGAGCACTCTCGGGAACGGGAGTGGGGCCGGGGATCATCAATATCAGCTTGTCTTTCATGCTTGCCCTGCTTGGGATGCAAGTAAGGTTTAAAAGGTGGCGGCCAGATTCGAACTGGCGCATAGAGGTTTTGCAGACCTCTGCCTTACCACTTGGCTACGCCACCCCATTGCTCAACTGGGCGCAGATATTGTATCCGAAAAGGGGATCCCCCTTCCAGTAACTAAAAGTAGCAGTTCCCAGCTCAGCTAGGCCTCAACCCTTTCTTCCTGCACCTTTAACAGACGGGATCCCAGCAGGCGCTGCAGCCAAGGAGCCAGAAACTTGCGGTTGGCCATTTGCTGCTGGGGATCCTGAGTTTCCAGAGGGAAGGGGGCAAGAGCCCGCAGGGCGGCAGTGATAACACAGAACATGGCCTTTTGGAAGCTAAGGCAGATTTTCACCCGCAGGTCATCATCCCCGCGAGGCTGGCGGCGGTAGTGCTCTCGCAAGTAGGGGGGCAGGTGGCGCATCATATCCTGCATCAACAGGGTAGGCGGGATCCCAGCGCTGCCTACCGGAAGCGGATCGGCGTAGAGGGCGCCGTAGGCAAAGTCAGCCTGCTCAGCCGGGATCTGGTGGGCCTGGGCGTTGTAGGAAACCGTGCCCATAAAGGGAAAGGAGCGGAAAAACACCGCTTCCACATAGGGGATAGCCGTATCTGATAGGAAAGTCAGACCCGCCGAGAGAGGGATGATCTCGTAGCGGCGGCCCCAGATGCAGGGAGCGTAGGTGATAGGCTTGTCGGCAGCTGCCACCAACCCCTGCTGGATGTGAGCCACCACGTCGGGAATGGTGAGGTGGGGTTCTGTCTCAGAGCGCTTGGCCAGCGCCAGGAAAATATCGCTCATCACCCGCCAAAACTGGCCCAAGCCGCTGTACATAGCCAGCATGCGCACCTGTTCTAGAGCAAAGTCGGGAAACAAGATCCCCAAGCCCTGCAAGAAGGGATTGAAGCGGATTTTGGCCCGGATGGCTCTCTTAGCCCGCTCGACAAATTCAGGGGTATCCAGGTAGCGGTCTAGCCCCCCTCCCCCATGCCAGAGCATGGCCTTCATGCAGTATTCGGCAAACTCGTAGTTGATGCGGTCATGCCACAGGTAGCGCAGCCATTTGCCCAGGGTAATCTCGCCGTTGAAATACTTGAACGCCGGAAAAAGCTCCAAAAATTGGTGGTCGGCAATAAAGATCAAATTGCGCGAATAGGCATCCAGCACCTCGCCGTAGCTATGCAGGATGCCAATGACCTCTAGGCGATTGGCAGGGGCATCCGGCACAAGGGCTCCCCCTGCCTCTAGGCGCTGGACAATAGGAGCCAGTTGCAGTTGCTCCAGAGGAGATAAGCCGGCCAGAAAGAAGCAGGAAGGAGCAGGAGCAAGAGTGGCAGTCATGGGAGCAAAAGAAACTCCGTCGATCTCATCAAATCATCAAAAGGAAGACAACCCAAACTGAAAGGCAGTGACCAGTCCTGCAACACCAGCTAGGTTAGCCTTGGCCAAGGCCAAGGTGGTGGACTCCACCCAGCGGGTTGCCCAGCTAGGCTGCAGGCCCAGTAACACCACCAGCGTTGCCAAAACAACAGCAGGCAGGCGCTCTTCAGTGGCGTGGCGTTGCATGGCTATGGCCACTTGCGAGAGGCGCCCAAAAAAGACACGGTTCACCATCAGCAGAAAATAGGCCGCCGTCAATCCCGTCCCCACCATGCACAGGAGCGTTTGCAGGGGAAAGACGGCAAAGCTGCCCCGAAAGAGGGTGAACTCAGCTATAAAGCCCACCATGCCCGGTGTGCCGCCACTGGCCATCACCCCTAGCACCATCAAGCTGCCAATAAGCGGTAAGCCTCGCTCCGGGTTGAGCAATCCCCGCAGCAGCTTGAGATCCCGTGTGCCGGTGTTGGCATAGACGGCTCCCACCAGAAGAAACAGCAGCGAGGAGATGAGGCCATGGCTGACCATCTGAAAGATGGATCCCACCAGGGAGAGGGGAGTGGCTGCTGCTACAGCCAAGAGGATGTAGCCCATGTGGGCAATGGAGCTGTAGGCCACCAGCTTTTTCATATCCTGCTGCACCAAGGCGTTCAGGGATCCATAGAGCACGTTAACCACCGCCCAACCGGCCAGCCAAGGCCCGGCTTGATCCCAGGCATCCGGCAAGAGCTGCAGGCCAAAGCGCACCAGGCCGTAGGTGCCCAACTTCAAAAGCAAACCCGCCAGCAACACGGAAATGGGGGTGGAAGCCTCCACATGGGCATCCGGCAACCAGGTGTGGAAGGGCACCAAGGGGATCTTGATGGCCAGGCCCAGCAGAATGGGAATGAGCAAAAGGATCTGCGACAGCCGAGGTAAAGGGTGGGCCTGCAGGACGGTGTAGGTAAAGCTGTGGGCATCGCTCAGCCAACTGAGGCCGAAAAAGCCAATCAAGAGGAGGATCCCCGACAGAGCGGTGTAAACCAAAAACTTGGTGGCGGCATAGGTGCGGCGCGGCCCTCCCCAGATGGCGATGAGCAAATACAGGGGGATCAGCTCCACTTCATAGAACAGGAAAAACAGCAGCAAATTCTGAGCCAAAAAAGCTCCGGCCACCGCTGCCGCCAGCATAAGCACCAAGCTGTAGTAGAGGCGGGGCCGCTCCACCTGGCCGCTGGCCCAAATGGCCATCAGCACCAGCAGCCCGGTCATCACCACCAAAGGCAGAGAGATCCCATCCACTCCCACCTCATAAACCAAGCCCAACTGGGGGATCCAGGCCATCCTTTCCGCCAATTGCAGGGATCCAAGGTGGGGGTCAAAGATCAGCAACAGCCCCGCGCTCAGGCCAAACAAAACCCACCCAAACCCCAAGGCCAAAGCCCGGTGCAAGCCCTTCCCCGCCTGCTCGGGAATCAACCCAATCAAGATGCTCCCCAACAACGGGATCCCAATCAAAAGGCTCAACATGGCTCTCTCCCATCAATAGGCCAACCCCAAATGGGGCGAACGCAGTAGCCAAGCTGTAACCAACACCATCCCGATGACAATCACCAGCACATAGAGTTGCATCCGCCCCGACAGGGTGTACTTGAGGGCTTCGCCGCTGAAGAAAAAGGCCAGGCTCACCCCGTTCACCAAGCCGTCCACTCCGTTGCGATCCAGCCACTCCAATCCGCGGGAGAGGGCGCTGACCGGTTGCACCACCAGGGCTTGGTAGAGGTGCCCCGTGTAAAAGTCGTGGGCCAGCAGATCCTGCAACTCCGGCCAGGGCAGATATACCCTCCGTTGGTCCCCCCAGTACAGCCAGCCGCCAATGGCTGCCCCCACCAGCCCAGCAGCCGTCAGCAGAGCCGCCATCCACCTCAGCTGCGGGTTCCAGTCGGGATAGAGCCCCCAGCGCCCCAACAGCCAGGGCATGAGCAAGGTTTGCACCGTCAGGATGCCCATGGGCAGAGCCATCAGCCAGCCCACCTCAGGGGCCCGGCGGGTTTTGGGTTGAGGGGATCCCAAAAAGACCAGGCCAAACACCCGCGCCAGGTTGAGAGCCGTCAGCCCATTCACCAGCAGCAGCACCCCCACCAGAGCCGGCTGCACCCCGCTGTAGACCAGCGCCAGGCGGGTCAGCGTCCAAAAGCACCCTAGGGGCAGCAGAGCCACCATCCCCAGGGATCCCACCGCAAAGGCGGCAACTGTGGCCGGCATACGGCTGCGCAACCCTCCCAATTCCGTCAGGTTTTGGGTAGAGGTGGTGTAGATGAGGGATCCCACCCCCATAAACAGCAGCGCCTTAGCCAAGCCGTGCATGAGCAGCAGCTCCAGGGCCAAATCCGGCTGCTGCATCCCCACTGCCATAAACACCAACCCCAAGTAGGCGCTGGTGGAATAGGAAAAGGTGCGCTTGAGGTCAATTTGCGCCAAGGCCACCAGGGATCCGCCCAAGGCTGTGATCGTGCCGATGGCCACCAAGACCCCATCTGTAACTGGCGACAGGGCCAGTAGCGGTTGCAGCTTAATCAGCACAAAAGCCCCGCAGGCCACCACTGCCGAATTGCGCAAAATCGAAGCCGGGTTGGGCGCTTCCATCGCCTCATCCAGCCACAGGTGCAGCGGAAACTGGGCGCATTTCCCCAAAGGCCCTGCAATCAAAGCCAACCCCATCAAAGCCGCCCAAGCCGGATCCAAGCTGGCCGTAGCCGCCCAGTCCCGCAGGCCGGAAAAGGTCAAGGCCCCAGAAAAGTTGGAAATTGCCACCACCCCCATCAGCAGCAACAGATCCCCTACCCGCTTGGTTAAAAACGCATCCCGCGCCGCCGTCACCACCAGAGGCTGGGCGTACCAAAAGCCCACCAGCAAATAGGTGGAAAGGGTGAGCATCTCCAGCAGGGCATAGCTGAAAAACAGCGAGTCGCTGAGGGCGATCCCTGTCATTCCCCCCTCGAAAAAGCCCATTAGAGCGGCAAAGCGACCCAGGCCCCAGTCCTTATCCAAATACCCCAGCGCATAGATCTGGGCCAGCAGGCTCAAACCGCTGATCCAGACGACGGCCCCCATTGTCAGAGGCGAGATCTCCAAAGACAGAGTCAAATCCAGATCGGCCACCCGAAACCAGAGGTAGTTCAAGATCTGGGGATCCCGACCCCAAACCTGCCGCAACAGCCAAAGGCCATGGGCAAAGGCGGCAAAAGTCAGAAGGATGTTGAGGTAAGCTGCCGGACGCGGGCCACTGCCCTTGACCCACCCCGTTGCCCAGGGAATGGCCAAAGCTGTTCCCGCCCACCCATAGCAAGGGATCCACCAACTGCTCTCCAACCCCAAAAGGTTTGACATCATTAAATGCTAAATAAAACGGAAAACTGGATCCAACGGAAATCAGTCAGGCTTTTGAATCGCTCGTTCTCTATTTCACGATATACCTGGCTCGAACGGTTCCAAAACCGGGCCGGATGGCTTGAGCCAATCTCGAAGTTGAGCGGCAATGCGCCGGGCGGCCCCTGGGGATCCCATGCGGCGGCGTCCATGGGCCCGCAACTCAGCCGCGTAGTTGGGATCGGCGGCCAGGCGTTCCAGAATCCGGCCAACCACGGCGGGAGCCTGCTCCACTGAGGTCAGGTGGACGGCGGATCCCAAAAGACGGGTCTGCGCTTCAGCAAAGCGCGGGGTAAACTGGGGCCCTTCTCCCGGCAGGGTCACCACCGGTTTTCCCAAGCCCACACATTGCTCGGTGGCCGTTCCCGCCATGGCCAGCACCACCGTTGCTCGTTGGGCACAGGCCCCGAAGTCCCCCCAAACCAGAAGTACATCGCTGCGCTGAGATGGGATCCGAGCCTGAAGCGGGTCTCGCTCCAGGTTGGGGCTGAGGGCAGCATAGACTTGCAGCTCCGTTGGGAGCCGCTCCACCACCTGCATCATCAGAGCCCAGTTGCGATAGGCTTCCGGCGGACGGGATCCGGGCAAGAGCAGCAAGGCCGGCCGGTGGGGATCCAAAGGCAATGCCCCGCGTGGCTCCAGGCCATCCATCATCGGGTTACCCAGGTAGAAGGCCCTCAGGCCCCGTTTTTGCAAAGCTGTAGCCGTCAGCTCATCCCGCAAAAAAGAACCCAGGCAGCGTCGGTGGGCCATCAGCCAGCGCTCCCAGGGCAGGTAATCGGAAACCGGCTGCCCAAAAGGGATCCAGGGGCGTCGGTAGGGCCCCCGTTCATCTCGCCAGTAATAGTCCGACTTGGCCGTGCCCACAAAGGCGTAGGGGATCCCACTCCACCACGCCATCAGCAAGGGCACAATATCCCCCACCGCCAGCACCAGGTTCCTCTGGGCTGCTGCCCGCCGAACCAACGCCAATTGCCGCCCCGTCAGCCCCAGCAAACCGGCCCGCAAATCCCGCCACAACTGCCGCCAATCCTGATAAATAAACCCCCCCGACGGCATCACCTGGGCAATGGGCAGCAGGGGGATCCCTTGGCGTTGGTAGGCTGTCCCTTCTCCCACAATCGGCAAGGCTTGCACCGGGATCCCCAGTTGGACTAGGGCAACAGCAAGGCGACTGCCCACCTCATCTTCCCCGTGTCCATTGCTCAGACACAGCACCTGCGGTGGATTCGTTGGATTCCATTGGGTTTCCACAGCTTGCCGTAGGCGCAATCTGGGCTGAATCAAGAGGGATCCCCCAGCTCACCAGAAATCTCCTCATAGAATAGAGCCAATCCAAGAGGGGAACCCGGGAGATGATCCGAAATGAGCGACAACGAGCCGAGCTTATTGCAGCGGTAGAAGCCCTTCAGCTGGAAGGCCCCTACTTTATAGAAGAGCGCCTCACCCGCCATCGCGGCCCTTTCTTGCGGGCAGTGAAAGATGTGCCTGTAGGGGGAACTTGGTGGGAGATCCGCTACTTTCCCGCCTGCGAGCGCTATGCTTGGGCCTACTTGCCGGAAGGGGCCGGCCCACGGGCCTTCGCCTGGGGACACACGCCGCAGCAAGCCTTTCTTAACGCCTTATGGCATCACCCTCTTTCTCCTCAGGGCCAAGGACAGCCTCAGGGAAACCATTCCGATTTACAGTGAATTGACTACTCTCCACCCTACTGACTTGCTTCCGGCTAAGGGTAGGACGGGGCTTTAGGCGCATTTTTTTGGTAAAAATTAAGCAACTCTCTTCCCACGTATAGGGAACATGAAACCCCAGGCCGTCGCCCGTATTCTGGATGCCAACCTCGATCGAGCTCGTGAAGGACTACGGGTATTGGAAGAATGGTTTCGTTTCGGCCTGGAAGAGGGAGAGCTCTCTGCCGAATGCAAGGCCATGCGCCAAGCCCTAGCCCGCTGGCACAGCGATCCCCTGCGTTTGGCCCGCGATACCCCCGCCGATCCAGGCACCCAGATCTCCCACCCCCAAGAGGAGCAACGGCGGGATCTCCGCCACCTCTTGCAAGCCAATTGCAGCCGTGTGCAAGAAGCCCTGCGGGTGTTAGAAGAATACGGCAAGTTGGCCGAATCCCACCACTGGGTGGCCCCTGGCCTGGCCAAGCTGGCCAAAGACATGCGCTATCGGCTCTACGTCTTGGAAAGTGAACTGCTGGGCGGATCCCTGCGGCAGCGTCTCCTGGCAGCCCATCTTTATTTGGTGACCAGCCCTGTGCCCCACTGGCTAGAGGTGGTGGAAAAATCCCTGCGGGGCGGGGTGACCCTGGTGCAATATCGCCGCAAAAACCTCCCCGACGGCGAGATGCTGCGGGATCTCAAACAGCTGCGGCAGCTGTGCGACCGCTACCAGGCGCTGATGATCGTCAACGACCGGGTGGACTTGGCTCTGGTCAGCCAGGCAGATGGGGTACACCTGGGCCAGACGGATCTGCCGGTCGCCCAAGCTCGGCACCTCCTGGGATCCCAGCGGCTCATTGGCCTGTCCACCACCAACGCCGAAGAGCTGGCCCAAGCCCTGAACAGCGGCGTGGACTACATTGGCGTCGGCCCCGTTTACCCCACCCCCACCAAAGCGGAGAAACCCCCTGCCGGCCTGGAGTACGTGAGCCTGGCTGCCGAGAAAGCCCACCTGCCCTGGTTTGCCATCGGCGGCATCGATCCCCACAACCTGCCCGAGGTGCGTCGAGCTGGGGCCACCCGTGTAGCTGTGGTGCGGGCTTTGATGGAAGCTGCCGATCCCACCCAGACAGCCCGCACCATGCTGGCCGAACTGCAAGGGATCCCTGCCCTATCCTAAAGATCAACCGTGAAGCTCAACCGTGAGCATTTTGCTGCTTATTGGCTGTTCCAATCCAAATGGTTTGTAAACTACCCGACTCCGACCGCTAAGCGGTACGGAGCGGGCTTTCAGTAGCCCTGGGCCTGCTCTGCTCTACCAGAGAACAAAACAGGCCCGAACCTCTAGGCTGGTTTACAGCAGCCCCCAAGAGCGCAATCACATTCGCACCATTCAAATCCGCATCCCCTTCCCATCCACAGTGCCCACACTTGAACGACTTGCCACTGCGGTAGGACTTACCCTGCTCAGGGTGGATGTGTAAGCACCGGTGGCAGGTCTGCGACGTGTAAGCAGGCGGAACAAGAATCAAAGCAACCCCTGCACGCAGAGCCTTGTACTCCAAAAATTGACGGAGTTGATAAAACGCCCAACTATTTGCCCGCCTACGCTCTGTCTTGCTGCGTGGCTGTTGATTGACCCTTTCCCGAATCCCTGTCAAGTCTTCCAGGGCGATAGCGCTGTTGGTAGCCTTTGCCCTAGAGACAATAGCTTTGGAGATGCGATGATTGACCCACGTTTGAAAGCGTCTCTCCTTGCCAGACAGCCGTTGCAGCAGTTGACGGCATCTGCGCCGCGAACTGCGTGTGCCCTTACTGGCTTTGCGTTGGAGTGCCGCCCTCAGTCGGGAGTAGTGGTCGCGGACTCTGTTCAGCTGCTGTCCATTCCAGTTGTCCCCCTCTGACGTATGGGCAATATCCGTCCTTCCCAAGTCCACCCCGATCACCTTGTCGGTATCTTGTTGCTTGGGTGGCTTTTCCTCTACGCAAATCTGGATGTAGTAGGAGCCATCTTTCCGCTTGACCAGGGTGGCAGATTTTGGGTTGGAACCAGCCAGCATCCCACGCTGGTAGTTGCCAATGGCCAGTTCAAAGCGTTCTCTCCCTTCCACCGTGGTCAGCGACACCGTCCAGTCTTTCTCGCGAAATGAGAAGATACGTGCATCGTAGGTAACGAACCTACGCTTGAACTCTTTAACCGGACGGTTGCGCTGTCTCGCCACTTTGCGGGCGCCGGCCACCCGTCTGCAGACCTGTTGGGCCAAGTTGCTAGACAAGCCGAATCGGGCGCGAATCTCGTAGTAGCAAAGGGATTGCAGTTTGACCGCATTGACGATCTTCTCCGGCGTGTTCTGGTTGACCCAGTTCAGTGCCTGCACAAAGGCATCTATCGTCGCGTCCAATTTAGCGGCTTGCGACTGGGACACCTTGAGCTTGCAGGATATGGTCAGGACTTGGCTCATAAGTTCATTGTACTTCATCAAAGCGCATTCCTCCCGACACTGACCCTACGGGTACAGTGCGGGGCTCCTGCGCTAGTAAGCTGAACAAGTGAGAGGAAGATGAAGTAAGGATGTTCTAAACTCCAGAGGCGATGACAGAAGCCGCAAGAAAAACAAATCCAGACAGCAGGGATCCTGCCCTGGTCGAGATCCCGGCGGAGCTGCAAGCAGGGCTGGTGACAGAGCTGGATTTGATGATCCGGGCCCGCTACCCCCTGGTTTACTTGGTCTCTCCAGAAGAAGAGCCTGCCGATGCCGTGCTAACCCAAGTAGCCAGACGGACAGACCCACCGCGGCAATTGTTGTTCTGGGACTTGGTGCGGGGCTGGCAAGATACAGGCGAGGATCGGGGCTCCATCATGGCAGCTCTGGGGCGGGTGTGGCGCTCTGCCCCCAACGAGGACACCCTGTTTGTGCTGCGGGATCTGCACTTTGTGTTGCGCAACGCCACCAGCGACAAAAACGCTCCCATCATCCGGGAGCTGAAAAACCTCAGCCGCGAGCTCAAGCGCACCCGCAAGATGCTGATCCTGCTCAGCCACACCCTGGAAGTGCCCAGCGACCTGGCAGAGGAGGTCACCGTCGTCGATATTCCCCTGCCCAATAGCGAAGAGATCAGCCGCCTCATCCAGCTCTATGTGGCCCCAGATAAACTCAAGCTTACCCCTCTAGCCCGCGAGCAACTGGTCAAAGCCTGTCAAGGGCTGAGCCGAGAACGTATTCGCCGCGTTTTGGCCCGCGCTTTGGCCGCCAAGCAGGAGGTCAATGAAGCCGATATCGACCTGGTGCTGGAGGAGAAAAAGCAGGCCATCCGCCAAACCGGCATCCTGGAGTTTTTCACCGCCCGCGAGACCCTCAAAAGCGTGGGGGGCCTAGATAATCTCAAGGCCTGGGTGCGGGTGCGCCAGGAAGCCTTTACCGAAGAGGCGCGGCGCTATGGCCTGCCCAACCCCAAAGGCGTGCTGCTGGTCGGGATCCAGGGCACCGGCAAATCCCTCTCCGCCAAGACCATCGCCAATGAGTGGCGGCTGCCCCTGCTGAGATTGGATGCCGGGCGGCTGTTTGCCGGCATCGTCGGCGAGTCGGAAAGCCGGGTGCGGCAGATGATCCAACTGGCGGAGGCGATGGCCCCCTGCGTGCTTTGGATCGACGAAATCGACAAAGCCTTTGGCAACATCACCAGCAGCGCCGATGGAGATTCCGGTACCAGCCGCCGGGTGTTTGGCAGCCTGATTACCTGGATGCAGGAGAAAACCAGCCCTGTTTTCATTGTGGCCACCGCCAACAACGTGCCTCTGCTGCCGCCGGAGCTTTTGCGCAAGGGCCGCTTTGACGAGATTTTCTTCTTGAACCTGCCCACCCAGGCTGAGCGCAAAGAGATCTTCCGGGTGCATTTGCAGCGGTTGCGCCCCAGCCGCCTGCGAGAATTTGACCTGGAAGCTTTGGCAGCCGCAGCTCAGGACTTCAGCGGGGCCGAGATCGAGCAAGCTATCGTAGATGCCATGTACAACGCCTTTGGGGGCAGTGGCAGCAGCACTCGGCGGGACTTTACCCAAGAGGATATCCTGCAGGCCATCCGCGAAACCGTGCCTTTGGCCTCGATTGCCCGCGACCAAATCGAGAGTCTTAAGTGCTGGGCTGCTCAAGCGGGCGCGAGAACGGCCTCTCAAGATGCCCAGGTGCTGCAGGAGATGAAGCAGTGTTTTGCCTCTTCTTGAGATTCAGAATGGGTGAAATCCACCTCCCAGCCCAAATAAGGCGGCTAGTATGCCAATACCCACAGCAACTCCAGCCGCTATCTTCAAGTTTTCTTCTAGGCTTTTAGCATCTGCCTTTTCCTTCATTGCAGTTAGCAAAAATAGCTGATCCTCCCCACTCAGCCCACTTAGGGGATATAGATTCGATAGGGACAGCTTTAAAATGATCGATCCTACTTCTACAGTGAAGCTCAAGCTGGGAAAGCTTCGAGTTCCTATCTTTCTCTATCTGGGCTATTACTGATTTTGCCTCTTCCTGTAGCTTCTTAGCACTCTCAACTTGCGACTTGCTATATCCTTTATCAAAAATGGCCATAAAAAGACTAATAACTGAGATTAGAAAGAGCACAAGCCCGATTGAGCTACTTAAGGCACCAATGAACAAGCTCAGGACTAAAAGCGAGAGGGCACCTAGTATAGTGTCACTTTTGGTGGCAAAGGTATGATCAATTTTAGCTTCCTCTTGTTTTATTCCGATAGAGATCAAGTTTCTCCTTAACTCAGACTTAACTTGCTCTACTCTTTGGTTATAGTTGGCCTCGATGTTTTTCTTACGACGTTCTATCTCTTCTGCAGCTTCCTTTATCTTGTCGAAGTCAAAGGGCCAAGGTTTGCCATCTTGTGTGCTGTAACCGCGTTCTGCTTTTAAGTCTTGGTCATACCCGCTCCCTTTTGTGGGCGAAGTCTGGGAAAGCCTTTGGGAGTCATAGGCTTTTCGCTTCACAGGATCACTCAGGACCGAGTATGCTTCCTGAATAGACTTAAACTTTTCCTCAATGTACTGCCGCCCCTTAACAGGTGTATCTGGGTGAAGTTTATCGGGATGGTATTCTTTGGCAAGCCGCCTGTAGCTCTCTTTAATTTCTTCTACCTGTAGCTCTCTTTAATTTCTTCTAGATTTGCATTGGGCTGTAATTCCAGCTCGCGGTAAAGGTCTTTCATGGGAGGATCCGGCGCAGGGGGCCTTGTGCCAGCTACTTTGATGCAGGGATCCTATTCCCTGAGGGGAAGCCTTGCAAAGTGCTACTCAATACCTAGACTCTTTTTTAAGCCTATTTTAGGGATCGGACAGCTCCAGCCAAGCAGCCCTTGGCTCCTCCCTCAGTAGATGCTTTTTCAAGGCCCAACGTCCAGAAAGGCGGGGTTATGAGCAAGCTGCTGCGGCTTGCCGCGCCAAGACCCACTCCACCAGGGTGCGCACCCCATAACCGGTGGCCCCTTTGTTGTTGTAGCCTGCATCCTTCTCTGTCCAAACGGGGCCTGCTATATCCAGGTGGGCCCAAGGGGTTTTCTCCACAAACTGCTTCAGGAACAGGGCAGCGGTGATGGATCCCCCTGAGCGGGGACCAGTGTTTTTCATGTCGGCCACAATGGAGCTGAGACCCTCGAAGTAGCCTTCCTCCAGCGGCAGGCGCCAGATTTTTTCGCCGGAAAGATTGGCAGCCTGCTGTAGCTCCTGGGCCAGCGTCTCATCTGGGGTGAACAAGCCGGCAATTTCTTCCCCCAGAGCAATCACACAAGCACCGGTCAGGGTAGCCAGATCGAGGATGGCATCAACGCCCAGCTTTTCCGCAAACACCAGGGCATCTGCCAAGGTGAGGCGGCCTTCTGCATCGGTGTTGTTGACCTCAATGGTCTTCTGGTTAGAAGCGGTGAGGATATCCCCTGGGTGGATGGCATGGCCGCTGATCATGTTTTCCGTGGCAGCGACGATGAAGTGCAGCTCCACTTGCGGCTTGAGGGCGGCTAGGGCCCGTGCAGCTCCCAAAACTGCCGCTGCTCCCCCCATGTCGGTTTTCATCATGGCGATGCTGCGGGAGTCGGTTTTGATGTTCAGCCCACCGGAATCGAAGGTCAGCCCCTTGCCCACCAGGGCCAATTTGGTAACAGGATCCCCTTGTGGCGGCTTGTAGGTGAGGTGAATGAACTGGGGCGGCAGGTCAGAGGCTTTGGCCACACCCAAAAAAGCCCCCATCCCCAGAGCCTCGCATTCTTCCTGTCCCAAAATCTCCACCTCTAGACCATATTCCTGGGCCAGTTGGCGGGCGGTATCGGCCAGGGCAAGAGGAGTAACAATGTTGGCGGGGGCAGCCACCAATTCCCGAGCCAAGATGGTTCCTGCCGCCATCTCAATGGCCCGCTGCAACGCGACTTCGTAATCGGGGCGAGCCTGGGCCAACCCCGGCACCAAGAGAGTTACTTCCTGCACAGAAAAGCTGTTTTCCTCTTCCCCTTTGGCTGAAGATTTAAACCGATTGTCCCGGTGCGCCACCAGTAGGCAGGCTTCGGCCACCGCCTGAACCCCACGCACCCGATCCAACCCCGTCTCCGGCAAAGACAGCATCACCTGCTTGGCTTTTAAGCTGTGAGCCTGGCGCAGGCCGTTGGCTGTGGCCCGTCGTAGGGCTTCTAGCGTTAGGGCCGCGGGATCCCCTAGCCCCACCAACACCAGTTTGCGGATCTCTCCTGTCAGGCGCAGGGCAACACTGCTATTCGGCTTCCCCTGAAACCCCTGCTCCTGAACGGTTTCCGCCACCAGCCCCGACCACACCTTTTCATCCCAAGAGGCGATCTCAGGGGGCAGAGGAAAGCGGCCATTCCCGCCGGAAGCGGCAAAGCAATAGACCAGGGCACATTCCCCTTGAGTGAGTGGCGGCTCGCTAAGATGAAGCTGCATGAGAAACCCTTGACCAAGCTGTTGACAGCAGATCCTCAGTTTATCTAATTTTGCCGGCTCTTAGGGCAAGGGATCCCCCCTCTAGTGGGCGGGCCGGAAGATCCCGAAGCAGGAAGTGTAGCCGTGTAAAAAGGTGGATCCCCCAACGGGGCCGATCTCACCATTGCAAAAGAACCCCCCCAAGGGCAGCTCTCCAAGCAATTCCCGAAACCGTTGCGAGTCAAAATCGGGAGTGCCGTACAGGCCCTTGCCTCGCCCCAAACAGGAGAACATCAACGCCCCACAAGGCTCCGGCCTCGGTTGAGAGGGGCTTTGCCTCAAGTTGCGCTCGGCACAATAGCGGCTGAGGGCCCAACGCAGATCTTCTGCCGAAGTCTGGGCATCCCGCAGATGAAATTGCACCGTCTGGCCAGGGCGCACCTGATCCCCGATGGCCAGCGCCCCCACGCGCGGATCAACGCCCAAGATTACGCGAATGAGGAAATCTCCCGGCGTCGGCTCCGACTTGAACTCATCCATCAGCAGGCCGATGAAGAGAGAGTGGCGGGCCAATCGCTGATCCACGGGACTGAGCCGCTCTGCCAAGTCCTGCAAAACCGCTAGAGGAGGGCGACCCTCCAAGCCAAGAATCACATTCCCCTCTGCTTCCGTCACCCGCAAGGGATCCCCAATGGGGCGACACCCCTGGGCCACCACTGCATCCAGCACCACATTGCCGTAGAGCGCCAACCCCACCGTCCCTTCTCGGTACAGCTCCCGCCGAGGTGTGGAGGTACGCGCATCCAGCAAAAACAGAGCATTGCCCCGAGAGCCGCGGCCCCCACTGGCCAATCCCCCCACTTTGACGGATCCCGGATAGGCGAAATCCAACCCCTGCAGCAACTCTGAGATGCCAGAGGAAAATCCATCGGCCAAGAGCAGAAAATGAGGCTTGCTCTGCGGCGAAACCCCAACACAATCGACCCAGGCAGAAGGAGCCGCATCCAAGTCTGGCAATTGGTTCCCCCGCAGATGAAAAGGATGCAGCACCACCTCCGGCATGACCGCCAAAGACAAGGAGAGAGCCGGGCCATCCTCAATTTCATGCCCGCCACCCACAATGCCACCCCCGGAGCAGCCGATCAAAACGTCCACCTCCAGCAGCCCCGACAGCAATGGCAACACCCGGATGTATTCGCTGGCAAAGGCCGCCGACACAAACAAAACCCCCAGGTTGGGCCGCAGAGGCTGAGAGGGAACATACCCTGTCAGCAGCCCCGGCAAGCTGCCGGATCCCACCGTCTGCACCTGCCGACTCAAGGCACTTTTCAGCTGGGCCGCCTGAAGCTTGGCCTTGGCTTCCTCCACCACCTGCCGCAGAGCCGCTTCTAGGGAAGGGAGCTGGGAGAGCGCGTTCACCCACTGCATCGGCGTGTTCCTACGGTCTGGAGTTTGCTGTTTTTAGGCTAGCAATTTATGGCCAGGCTGGCTGTTCTGTGTAGTCTCGCTTTGGGACAGGATCAGGGCAGATAGGGCCGGGGATCCACAGGCGCGCCCCCGCCGGGGCGGACTTCAAAGTGCAGATGCGGCCCTGTGCTCCAGCCAGTGCTGCCGCGGCTCATGATTGTCTGCCCCTGCTGCACGTACTGGCCTGTGGAAACGTAAATCTGATGGCCGTGGGCATAGCGAGTAACAATTCCGTTGGGATGGCGAATGTCCACTCGATTGCCGTAGCCATCCCCAGCATTCCCCGCGAAGATCACCACTCCCTCCTGAACGGCTACAATGGGGGATCCCACGGGGCCAGGAATATCTACCCCTGCATGAAGGCGACCGCGACGGTAGCCAAAGCCAGAGGTGATTTGCCCGGAGACCGGCCAGACAAACCCACTGCTGCGAACCTGGGGAGGGGCTGGAGGGGGCGCTGGCGGAGCCTGTCGGGCGGGAGCTGGGGTGGGCTGCGTACCCGGCGCCGGAATCGTAAGGCGTTGGCCAATGCGCAGCCAGTGGGGATTGCGCAAGTTGTTGGCTTGAATAATGGATCGCTGAGTTACCCCATAGCGGGCGGCGATCCGTTCGATGGTGTCACCGGCTCCAACTGTGTGGGTCAGGGATCCACCGGCCAAGAGGGCCTGCCGTTCTTGTTCCATTTGCTGGGCCCGGCGTTGCTGCTCCGCCTGTAATCGAGCTTGGGCTTCGGCTTGGCGTTGGGCTTCCTCCTCTTGCCGGCGGCGCTCTTCCTCTTCGCGAGCTTTCTGGGCAGCGATCATCTCCTTCTGACGCTGGATCAACTCGCCCACATCGCCGGGGATGAGCAGGCGTTGGCCAATGCGCAGATATTCCGGGCGATCCAGAGGAGTCGCTTCGATAATCCGCTGCTGGGGAACTCGGTAGCGGTTGGCAATGTCCTCCAGTGTGTCTCCCTGCTTGACGGTGTAGATCAATCCCGGCTGGCTGGGGATGAGGAGAACTTGCCCCGGCTTCAGCTCAGTACTGGCCTGAATACCATTGGAGACGGTGATGGCAGCCGCGTCGAGCTGATACATCTGGGTCAGTTGCCAGAGGGTTTCCCCCGGCTGAATTTCATGCTCCAGAATGCCTCTGGGCCCTTCTCCTGTCGGGATTCGCCCTTCTGCGAAGGCTTGGCGCAGCTGCTCCTTTTTCCGCTCGTAGTTTTGCTGCAGAGCGCCAGATAGCGTATGCACAGAGGGTGGGATCGGCTCTACCGCCGGAGACAGGGGGCGATTCAACTGTCGCTGCTGTAGGGTAGCGACTCCGGCCAAGCCCAGCATCAGCAAAAGACCAGTGGCCCAAGCCGGATATCCCCGACGCGCAGGAGCAGAATCCCCCGGCTCTGGATGGGCTGTCTCAGGCTCGGTTGGGCACCTGGGGGTGGCCGGCAGCTGCTCTTCCCCAGCTTCTGCGCAGGGATCCGCCTCCAGCTTCAGAAGCCATACCAGGCCCGTTAAGCTGAGAGAGAGGGCCAAACCAATCCATCTTGGCTTCGACCGCCCAGAGAGAGGGGCTGGAGCCCACTCCAGAAGATAGGCTTCCTCGGCAGATGAATCCGCAGAAGTCCAGGACTGTTCTGAAGGGATCCCTGCCGAGCCCTTTGGGGGTGGGGGGGAAAGGGTGCTCACGGCAGCACCGCGGAAATCCAGCTCCCCGTTTTGGGGATTGGGGAAAGTGGGTTTTAAAGGCATCCTCACACCAACAGGCTGACACTAGAGTGCAAGAGAAGAAGATGTCAAAATGAGGGGCATAAGCCCCTTGGCACCGAGCACCCCAGGGGTGACTCAAGCCGGGGTGGAGCTCGCTAATGAACAGGCTGGCTCGCACTCAGGTTAGAGTACCGTAGTTAACAAATCTAGACAAGTCTTGTCAGGTAATTTCAGCCACAATGCTTGCCTCACAATGGTTCCAGCCCTTGGCTCGTTGAGATTTTGTCGAGCCTCATCCGATTCAAGACAAAGTGCGCCATCGTCTTTTTTTGGAAGACAAAGCCTGTTTTGCTGTAGCTGAAACTACAAACTAGGGATACCCATGGATTTGGTTGTCTATAACACATTGACTCGCCGCAAGGAAGTGTTTCAGCCGCTGGCAGCAGGTGGATCTCAATCCGTTTCCGTCGGCAATTCCCAGGGATCTGCAGCTCCGGTTGCGGGGGAGAAGCCCCTGGTGCGGATGTATGTCTGTGGTGTAACGGTTTACGACCTCTGCCACCTCGGCCATGCGCGTACCTACGTGGTTTGGGACATGGTGCGTCGCTACTTGGAGTGGCGCGGCTACCGAGTGAAGTATGTGCAGAATTTTACCGATGTGGACGACAAGATCCTCAAGCGGGCGTTGGAACGTGGCGAATCCATGCAAGCGGTGGCGGAGCGCTTCATCGCCGAATATTTCCAGGACATGGATCGCCTGAACATCAAGCGGGCCGATCTCTACCCGAGGGCAACGCAATCGCTGCAAGCCATGTTCCAGTTGATCCAATCTTTGGAGCTCAAAGGCTTTGCCTACCGGGTACGGGATCCGATTCGACACCAGACCGACCCGTCTTCCCTCCTGCAAGCGGGACACCAGCCAGAGACCCCCGCCTCTGTTCAGTACTCTGTTTACTACTCTGTCCGCAAATTCCCGGATTACGGCCAGCTATCCGGTCGAAAACTGGAGGAGATGGAGGCGGGAGCCAGTGGCCGGGTAGGAGAAGAAGGAGCCGACAAACAGGATCCCTTCGACTTTGCCCTTTGGAAAGCGGCCCCCCCTTCTGAGCCGGGGTTTGCCTCCCCTTGGGGTTGGGGGCGACCGGGCTGGCACATCGAATGTTCCGCCATGGTGCGAGAGACCCTAGGAGATCACATCGACATTCACGCCGGCGGGGCAGATTTGATTTTCCCCCACCACGAAAATGAGCTGGCCCAATCGGAGCCGATCACCGGCAAGCCGATGGCCAAGTACTGGATGCACAACGGTTTTCTCAACATCAACGGCGAGAAAATGTCCAAATCTTTGGGCAACTTCACCACCCTGCGACAGGCCCTCGCCGTCTATCACCCCATGGCCTTGCGGCTGTTTCTGTTGCAGACCCACTACCGTAGCCCCATAGATCTCACCGAGGCAGCCATGCAGGCGGCTAGCCGTGGCTGGGAAACCCTCCAGAAAGGGATCCACTGTGCCCAGCACTTCTGCAAAGAAGAAAAGGGATCCCCTGATGCTGAGGCCATGCAAGCCTTTCAAGCTGCTATGGACGATGATTTTGGCACCCCTGAAGCGCTGGCTATCGCCTTTGAATTGGCCAAAGAACTCACCCGCGAACACAACCTGTTCACCCATCAAGGCCAAACCCATCTGGAGCCCCAGGCCCTCAAACAAAAAAGCGCTGCCTTGCTGGAGATTTTGGCTACTTTGGGATTCTGTTGGCCCTCATTCTCTGAATTCGAGGGATCCAAAGAAGCAGCTACAAATGGGGAACTTAACTTTAAAAAAATCGAGGAGCTGATCGCGCAGCGCTCGGCAGCCCGCAAGGCGAAAAACTTTTCAGAGGCAGATCGCATTCGGGATCAGTTGAAAGCCTTCGGCATCACCCTCATCGATCAAAAAGATGGCACCACCCGTTGGCTGCGAGAATAGGGGTTGAGGAGCATTCCTCGGGCTCATTCAAAATGGATATGGCTGTAACCTAGGGGCTCAGAGGGGCAAAGTGCTTCTCCCTTCGTTTGGGTTGCTGGAAAAGTTCGGCTAGAGTCAGATCAGTGACTGTGTCAACGTCTCGGCGGATCCCCATGCTCTCTCTGGCTGCAACTGAACCGCATCTGAGTCCCATCGATCTGGATCGCCTGCTTACCCCTGAGATTCAGCGGCCAGCCCGCTACTTGGGCAAAGAGTTTGGCGCCGTCCACCGTCCTTGGGATTCGGCACGGGTGCGTTGGGTGCTGAGCTATCCAGAGCTGTACGAGGTGGGAGCTTCCAACCTAGGCCACCTCATCCTTTACAACATCCTCAACGCTCAGCCGGATCAACTGTGTGACCGCACCTACTTGCCAGGCCCGGATCTGGCTGCCCGCCTGCGGCAGTTGGGGATCCCCCTCTTTGCCGTGGAATCCCGCCGCCCTCTGCGCGCCTTTCACATCATTGGCTTCAGCCTGGCTTACGAGCTGGGGGGCACCAACATCCTGGAGATGCTGGACCTAGCCGGGATCCCGCTCAGGTGGTCGGAACGGCAACCCTTCACCCCGGAAGAGTGCCCTCTGATCTTTGCCGGCGGGCCAACCGCCACCTCCAACCCAGAGCCTTTTGCCGACTTTTTCGATTTCTTCGTCTTCGGAGATGGGGAAGAGGTGCTGCCGGAAATTGGCCAAGTGCTGGCCGGATCCCTGTCCAAGCCCCGCCGAGAGGTCTTGCTGGAGCTGGCCCAGGTGCCGGGGGTGTACGTGCCCCAGTTTTACGAAGGGATCCCGCCTCGACCCATTGTGCCTGGGGTGCCGGAGCGCGTCCGCCGTCGGGTGGCCCTGCCTCAACCCCAATACTCCGTCGGCCTGGTGCCTTTGGTGGAAACCGTCCACGACCGCCTGGTGATGGAAGTGCGGCGGGGCTGCACACGGGGCTGCCGATTTTGCCAGCCGGGAATGCTTACCCGCCCAGCGCGGGATGTGGATCCGGAAGCAGTGGTGGAGGCTGTGGTGCAGGGCTTGCGCAAGACCGGCTACAACGAATTTTCCCTCTCCTCCCTTAGCTGCTCCGACTACCTTTCCCTGCCGGCGGTGGGAGCGGAGCTGCACAACCGTCTCCTCAGAGAACACATTGCCCTTTCCCTGCCCAGCCAGCGGGTGGATCGCTTTGATGAGCAAATTGCCGCCATCATGAGAGGCTCCCGCCGCTCCGGCCTCACCTTTGCCCCCGAAGCTGGCACCCAAAGGCTGCGGGACATCATCAACAAGGGCCTCACCGATGCCGACTTGATTCGCGGCATTCGCACCGCCGTCCAAGAGGGCTGGGACAAAATTAAGCTCTACTTCATGATTGGCCTGCCCGGCGAGACCGACGCCGATGTCCTGGGGATCGCCCGCACCGTCGAGATGCTGCAGCGAGAATGTGCAGCCCTGGGTCGCAAGCGGGTGGAGTTTACCCTCACCCTCTCCAACTTCACCCCCAAGCCCCACACCCCCTTCCAGTGGCACCGGGTAGACTATGCCGACGTGCAGCGCAAGCAAACCCTGCTGCAGAAGGAGCTGCGGCGGCTACGGGGAGTCAAGGCCCACTTCACCGATATCCGCTTCAGCATCCTGGAAGACTTCATCGGCAAAGGGGATCGTTCCCTAGGCCGCATGATCGAGCGGGCCTGGCGGGCTGGGGCCGGCATGGACGCCTGGTGGGAAAACATCGACGCCGCCTACGCTGCCTGGGTGAGGGCCTACTGCGGCGAAGAGGTGGATCCTGCCGCCGATCCGGTCGCCCTCTGCGCCCATCTCCCCATCCGGGAATTGGGCCTGGAGGATCCCTTGCCCTGGGATCACATCGATACCGGCATCGACAAAAAATGGCTGCAAAAAGACTACCGCCGCGCCCTGGAAGCCCTCACCGTGGAAGACTGCTCCTTCGAGGGCTGCTCCGCCTGCGGCATCTGTGGCCCCGGCTTCGGCCACAACATCGTCATTCCCCCTCCGCCCGTCCCGCCCCTGCAGAGCAAACCCACCCCCACCCCGGATCCCCTGGAGCCGGAGCCACCTGCCCAGCGTTTCCGCATCACCTACGGCAAAACCGGGGATCTGCGCTGGCTGGGCCACCTGGATCTCATGCGCCTGTGGGAACGGGCCTGTCGGCGAGCGGGGTTACCTCTGGCCTTCAGCGGCGGCTACCACCCCATGCCCCGCCTGGCCAACGCCAACGCTCTGCCCATTGGCCAGGAAGGCTATGGCGAAATCCTGGATCTGGAGCTGCTGGATCGGCCTGAAGGTCCTCTGACGCCTGAGAAACTGCGCGCCCTTCTGAGCGAACAGCTGCCCCCGGAGATCCCCATCCAAGCCGTCCAAGAAATTAGCCTTCGGGATCCCTCTGCCACCGCAGCCGTTTACGCCGCCGAATATCAGCTTACGGTGAGCTGCGAGTTGCCCAAAGCCGTTCACGGCAGCGGGACGGAGTCCTCTTGGCCCGCCTGGGTCACCCAGATTCTGGATGCGCAGGAAATCTGGATTGAAAAAACCTCCAAGTCTGGCAAGTCCTCTCCCTTCAATGCCCGCGCCCTGCTTTACTACCTAGAGTTTCAGGGCCTGACCCCCGAGGGCAGCGCTTGCCTCCTTTACCGGGGCAGTTGCCGCAACGACGGTGCCTACCTGCGGCCCACCCATCTGGTTCAAATGGCCGAGTCATTGGGGTTGCCCCACTGGACACTACAGACGGCAAAGCGGCTGCGCCTGTTGTGGGAGCATGACTCTAGTCAATAATAAGCTCAACTATACTGAAAATAATGTATAATATGTTCAGTACGGATTACTACCAGTTGATCTTTCTGTTTACTTTCGAGTCTGCCAACATGGTAGCCAAAGCAAAGCAGAAAATTGGTAGTAAGACGACACGGAAACTGCGCTTTGGGTATTCTACTCAAAGCTTTGCGGGATACCGCCATTCTGTTTGGACTCCGTCCCGCTAACGCGAATGGAAACAAACAGAATGCTATCGCTGCATAGTTGAACAGTGATGTTCAGCAGTGTTCAGCGTAAATGTATCAGAACCCCCTAGCCGATCCAGATTGAGCACTTCCTCTGGGAGCAACCCAAGGGCTAAGGGTCTGTCTGGGCTGAGGGATCCCACAAGCGCTATAATGTTGCTATTGCTGGCTCCTGCCGCTGTGGGGCTCGCCAAGCATCAACTTGACCAAGGGCGGGGTGAGCAGCAGGCAAAAGCTGGGCCGGATTCTGGAATGGAGACACTCTTAACTCAGTACCCAGGGCAGGTAACAGGCGTGATGGGGTCGAGTCGATAGGTGCAACAGAAAAGTGTGCCTCTTCGACCTAGCCCAGATCTAACCAGAAAATTTTACCCTGAGAAGGTGCTTCTTTCCGCGCGCAAACCCTGTCTTGTTGTGGACTATCGCTACGCGACGCTTTCGCGAACAGGCTGGGCCGCACAACTGGGGTTCTGCAATGGGCCAGCGTTGGATCTCCCGAGGCGGAGCCGTCTTGCTCCCTGAGCCTATCGATTGAGCCCATCCATGAATCTCCATGCAAACCTCACCGAATCCATTCATCCCATCCGATGAGTTTTCCTTCCAATCAGCAGAAGCCCCCCGCTGTACCCACCAGAGCCAGCATTGGGTAGTTCACATGCACTTAAACTCACCTCACCCATTGGAGAGGAAACAAAGCCAAGCGTCAAAGCAGAGCTGAGGGTAATGGACAGCCCCATGATGAGTCAATCCTGGTCAAAGAAACTTAAGCGGATCCCGGCAAAAGGACAACACCTCGCCAGAATGAGGGTTCAACCCGTAACCGCGTGCCCTTGGGGCGGGGAGGGAAGTTAATGCCCAGGCAGATTGTCATTGCCGAGCAACATCGAGTGGCAGCCGTCTTCGCCGAAGATCAAGTGCAGGAGCTGATCGTCGCCAGCGGCGCTCACCAAGTGGGAGACGTTTACGTCGGAATCATCGAGAACGTTCTGCCCAGCATCGATGCCGCTTTCGTCAACATCGGCCCTGCAGAGCGCAATGGGTTTATCCACGTCAGCGACCTGGGCCCGCTGCGCCTCAAGCGAAGTCATGCCTCGATTTCTGAGCTGGTCTTGCCGCAGCAAAAGGTGCTGGTACAGGTGATGAAAGAGCCTACCGGCAACAAAGGGCCAAGGCTTACCGGAGATTTGGCCTTTCCAGGGCGGTATTTGGTGTTGCGACCCTACGGAAAAGGCGTTCATCTGTCCCGCCGCATCGAGGATCGAGAAGAACGCAACCGTTTGAAGTCGCTGGCCATTTTGATTAAACCCCCGCAGATGGGCCTGTTGGTGCGCACCGAAGCGGAAGGTGTGTCCGAAGAAGCGATGATCGACGACCTGGAGCAATTGAAGAAACTCTGGGAAGATATTCAACAGCAGTATCAGGCGGCACGGGGGCCGGGGCTACTCAACCGGGATGACGACTTTATTCAGCGGGTGCTGCGGGATGTTTACTCCGACGATGTGAACCGTATTGTGACCGACTCTGCGGCAGGAGCGAAGCGAGTCCGTAGCTATCTGCAGGGCTGGAACAAGGGCCAAATGCCCCCTGGTGTCGTTGTCGATGCCCACCGCGAGCCCACCCCCATTCTGGAGTATTTTCGGGTCAACGCGGTTATTCGGCAGGCGCTGCGGCCACGGGTGGATCTGCCCTCTGGTGGCTACATCATCATTGAGCCCACCGAGGCCCTGACGGTAATTGATGTTAACTCGGGCTCCTTCACCCAATCGGCCACTTCTCGGGAGACAGTGCTGTGGACAAACTGTGAGGCGGCTACCGAGATTGCCCGCCAATTGAGGCTGCGCAACATTGCCGGTGTGATTGTGGTGGACTTCATCGATATGGATTCCCGCCGCGACCAGTTGCTGGTTTTGGAGCATTTTAACAAGGCCCTCTCCAGCGACAAAGCTCGCCCACAGGTGGTCCAACTGTCGGAATTGGGGCTGGTGGAGCTCACCCGCAAACGGCAGGGGCAAAGCCTTTATGAGATCTTCGGCCATTCTTGCCCTACCTGTGAGGGGCTGGGGATCCTGGCCCGCTTGCCGGGGGCCGAGCCAGGGCATCTGTTAACAATAGAAAGCGGCCTGACGGTAACGCTACCCACCGAGGCGGAAGGAGGGGATGAGGAAGAGGCCGGCCCGATCCTGCCCCGCGATGGCAACCCCCAACGGGCACGCCTGCGAGTGGGGAGCGATGGGCTGTCTCGAGGCGATAGCCGTGCGCTGCTGCGGCGGTCGCGCTCTGCCCCCGGACAACGACGCCCCAGCCCGGATCCCTTTACGACTTCAGACGATCTGGAGGAAGAGCCACGGGTTGAAATGGGACGCAAGCGTCCCCGTGAAGACTGGGGGGATCCCCGCACCGGCCAGCGCCTCGTTGCCCGGAGCCTGGATACTCCTGTAGAAGAGGAAGCCCCAGAGCCGATGCAACTGCCAGGGGGCGGAGCAGACCTAAAGCGTCAAGAACCCCGCCGTTCTGGCCCTGGGGAAGAGGCAGAATCCGCCTCACGCAAAGATCACACTTCCCCAGCCCGCACCGTTCGCGCCAGCGGGACGGAGTCCTCAGAAGGCCGTCCGGCTCCGGTACGGCAAACCGTCACCGTGGAGATGACCCCGTTACAACAACGGGTCTACTCGGAGTTGGGGCTGTCGCCGCTGTTGCTGCTTGACCAGCCGCCGCCTTGGGGCCGAGACACGGCGGTTAGGGTGGTTCTGCCGGGAACTCTAGAGGCGGAAAGTCCGCCCAGGATGGAGACTGAGGCAACTTCTCAGACAGAGGAGTTTGCACCCGAACCGGAGGCTCTGCAGGAGAAGGAGCTGCTGGACAACCTCTCTCCACCCGAACTTTCTGAACCCGAAATCCCTTCTTCTGAATCGTTCGTGCCAGCAGTGCAGAGCAGCTTGGCCGAGCCAGCCGCGGAACTGGGGATCAGCCCTGCCCAGCAATCTCCAGCAGCCTCCAGGCGACGGCGCTCCCGCAGCAGTTAGGCGCTGCTCTCAAGCCCAGGGGCAGGCATGGGAGTATGGTGGAGCGGGCAAGGCCGAGTTTGATCTGGGAGGGATCCCTTTGGCAGCAAGGGATCCTGCGGGTGGCGGGGGTGGATGAGGTGGGGCGGGGGGCCCTGGCCGGGCCGATAGTGGCAGCGGCGGTGATTTTGCCGGCCCAGATGGATCCCAAAGAACTGGAGGGAGTGAGGGATTCCAAACAACTGCGTCCGCAGCAACGCGCTCAATGGGCGGAACGGATTCGGCAGGTGGCTTTGGCTGTGGGCGTTGGCAGTGCCTCTGCTGCTGAGATCGACCGGCTCAACATTCGCCAGGCCACGGTGCTAGCCATGCAGCGGGCTTTGGCCAAGTTGGATCCAATCGAACACATTTTGCTGGATGGATTGCCGCTGGCCGAGCTGGGATCCCGGCAAACGGCCCTGGTCAAGGGGGATCACATCAGCCTCTCCATTGCCGCTGCTTCAGTTGTGGCCAAAGTCTGGCGAGATGCCTTGATGCAGAGCTGGGATCGGCAGTACCCCGGCTACGGCTGGCGCACCAACGCTGGCTATGGCACGCGGGAGCACCGACTGGCGTTGCAGAACTTGGGGCCCACCCCGCAGCACCGCCGCAGCTTTGCCCCCTTGGCAGAACTGAAAGTCAGCAGATATGATGGTTAATGCAGTTGCATTGCCCACGTAGCTCAGTGGACTAGAGCACTGGGTTCCGGTCCCAGGTGTCGGAGGTTCGAATCCTTTCGTGGGCGTCTTCAGCTAGAAATCGCAGGAGCCCCGCACTGTACCCGTAGGGTCAGTGTCGGGAGGAATGCGGAAGTTATGATAGAACCATGACCCAAGTCCTG